>DASZZL010000130.1:0-6216 GCA_035545035.1 Pyrinomonadaceae bacterium | reverse complement strand
CAGGAGCAACTGATTTTCAAACACGCTATCTCGACGATCTCCCAGGCCCGACGCGCGACCGGCGAGTTACGCGGACAGCAGACGCCGCCGGCAGCCGACAGCCCGGCTGAACCAATTGAAGAGCCGGCCGCCTCGTGAATCCGACCCGCACCGCCTCTAGCAAGAACATGGCTGGCGCTTTCATCACCTTCGAAGGAATTGACGGTTGCGGAAAATCTACGCAACTGCGCCTGTTGGCGAGTGAGCTCCGCGTGCGCGGCGTCACGGTTGTGACGACGCGCGAGCCGGGCGGCACGCCTTTGGGTCAAAGGCTGCGCGCGGCGTTGCTGGATGTGCAGGAGCAAGTAGACCCTCTCGCTGAACTGCTGGTTTTTGCCGCCGATCGCGCCCAGCATGTGCGCAGGCATCTGCGGCCCTCGCTCGAAGCGAACCAGGTCGTGCTCTCCGATCGCTATGCCGATGCGACGGTCGCCTATCAGGGAGCGGGCCGCGGCTTTGAGCCTAAATTGATCCAGGACATCGTTCAGTTGGCGACGGATGGACTCAGGCCCGGTCTGACTTTGTTGTTTGATTTGTCAGTGGCTGAATCAGCGGCGCGAACGCGTCGCCGGATTGAAAGCAAGCGCACCGACCGTTTGGACATCGAGGACGCAGAGTTCCACACACGCGTCCGCAACGCCTATCTCGAAATCGCAAAGGCTGAGCCAGCACGAATCAAGGTGATCGATGCGCGCGGTTCGGTCCAGGAGACACACGAAGCGGTGATGAATATCGTAATGCCGTTTCTGAAGGAGCGTGGCCTTGTCGGCGAAGAGCAAAGAGCTAAGGGCAGAGTGCCAAGTAGCGAAGCCTAGTTCTTCTTTGCTCTTTGCTCTTTGCTCTTTGCCCTTTGCTCTTAGCCCTTTGCCCTTTGCTCGTAACCATGTTCTCTCGTCTCATCGGCAACGACCAGGTCAAGGAATCGCTGCGACATCTGCTCGTCTCCGGGCGCGTGCCTGGCTCGCTACTTTTCACCGGCGAGGAAGGTATCGGCAAGAAGCTGTTCGCGCTGGAACTCGCCAAAGCCTTCAACTGTCGCCAACGTCACGGCGTCGAAGCATGCGACGAATGCTCTTCATGCAGGCGAATCTCGGGCTCGACGTTTCCGCCCTTCGGCGATGCCGACGATGATAAGGAGAGGATGATCTGGAGTGAACACGCCGACGTGGCCATGGCGCGACCTTATAAGAACATCATCAGAGTGGATGTGATGCGTGAGTTGGAACGCGAAGCCAACTTCCGGCCATTCGAAGGCGCTGCGCGGGTCTTTATCGTCGAAGACGCGGATTGCATGAACGACGCAGCATCCAACGCGCTGCTTAAAACGCTGGAAGAACCACCGCCGACCTCGCATCTGATCTTAACTACGTCAAATCCAACGGCACTGTTGGCGACAATTCGGTCCCGCTGTCAGACGATTCGCTTTGCACCGATTGCTCATGAGGAAATCGAAAGCTTTTTAATCGAAGAGAAGAAGCTGCCCACAGCCGACGCGGAATTGTTGTCGCGCACTTCGCGCGGCAGTCTGGGCCGGGCACTCGGTACCGATATCGATACTTATCGTGAGCGACGCGATTCGATGCTTGACGTGCTGACGGCGTTGACGGTGACGGGTGATCGCGCGCAACTGCTGCGCTCGGCGGAAGCACTGGCCGCGACAAAAGACCGCGATGAATACGAACGACGGCTCGATGTGCTTGAAGGTTTGATTCGCGACGCGTGGGCGCTCCGGCTGGGGCGGCCAGATGAAACGACCGTTAACAGCGATCTCCTCAGGAAACTTAAACCGATTGCTGCTGAGCTGAAGAGCGCGCAGGCTGGTTCCTGGCTCAAGCAAATCGAAGAACTGCGCGCCGCGCTCGAAGTCAACATCAACCGACGCGTCGCCAGCGACGCGCTACTCCTGACGATGGCGTCGGCATAATCGAATCGGGCCATCGGAGGCCAGCGCTCGACACGTGGAGCCGCTACCTCTTTTTCGGCAAGGGTATTAGCATTGACACGCGCCGCCGGTATTCTTCGTAGGTCTCGCCGTAAACGCTGATCATGTCGCGCTCTTCGAATTGAAGCGCAACCAAAATGTAGACTGTTGTGGCGATCGCAAAAACCAGATGACCCACAGTCATCTTCGGCGTCGCCCAAAAGGCAATGATGAACCCCAACATGATCGGGTGACGAACGATCTTGTATAAGCCGGGCGTCTTAAAGCCCGATGTCGTGTATGCCTTGCCGATCTGGTACAGGTACACTTGCCGAAGGCCAAACAGATCGAAGTGGCCGATCAGAAACGTGCTCAGCAGCACGATCGCCCATCCCGCGAAGAAGAGTACCTGAAGAACCATGCCGGCCACGGAATTCTTGACGCTCCAAACAACATCCAGCATGGGCCGCCACTGCCAAAACAGTAGTGCCAGTAACAAGCTGGCGAGCAAAACGTAGGTGCTGCGTTCGATTACTTGCGGAACGATCCTCGTCCACGCTTTCTTGAACCCAGGCCGCGCCATAACGCTGTGTTGAATGGCAAAGAGACTAAGCAGGACGGCGTTGACAACCAGTGCCGGGGCGAAAGGTCCCGGCACGCCTGAATCGACCGACTTGGGCACAAACACATTTCCCACGAAGCCGATCGCATAAAGAAAAGTAACGAAGAAGATCAAGTAACTCACCACCCCGTAAAGAAAAGCAAGTATTCGCCCCATGACGCGAGTCTCCTTTCAGATCTAAGGGCTATTCAGGTTTCTTACCCGTCACGATGATCATTTGCGCCGGAAAGTTCATCTGGTCATTCGGGAAGAACTCACGAACGGCTTTCTGTACTTCCTGGTACACGCAAACGACTTGATTGGTCGTGAGATTTGCTAGTTTCTCTCTCAAAGTGTCGGAAGTCTCAGAGCGCATCGCCCAAAACTCACTCGGCGAGATCGGCGCTTCGATTCGGAAATGAAGCACGCGTTCACGAATGCCAACGGCTCCGGAACTCTTAAGAATACTCGCGAGCTTATCCGGTTCGGCGAAGCGAAAGGCGCCGGGCGCATCCGGATCAGCGGCGGGCGTCTCGATGTAGCGCGACACGACTTCGCTGACGATTCGCGTAAATGGATTCAGCTCGTTCTTGTGCCAAACAGCGAGCGATATTGGGCCTCCCGGTTTTGTGACGCGCATCATCTCGCGCAGCGCGGCGAGCGGATCGGGGAAGAACATCACACCGAGCCGACTAACTACCGCGTCAAACGAATTGCTTTCGAAAGGCAGCGAGTCCGCGACACACTGCCGAAACGTGATGTTCGTCAGCCCGCGATGGTGCGCTTCGATCTCGGCGGCCGCAACCATCTCAGCCACGGCGTCGGTGCACGTCACGGTACCTGCGGAACCAACTGTCTCAGCTATCGTAAGCGAAGGCTCACCTGCGCCACCGGCTACGTCGAGCACAGTCTGCCCTTCGCTGATGCCCGCGTCTTCGATCAACGCCTCAGTCAGAGGCGCGAACATCGTCCTGATCGTACGGCTGTGCTTCTTCCAAAAGGGGGCGGTCACGCGCCACTGCCGCAGAGTTTCAGTGTCCTGAATCGGTCGCATCTCTATTTGCAAGTATCGGTGTAGTTCCGGGCTATTGATTCTTGTTCCACTTAGCTTCTTGTGCTTTCGCTTCTGCCAGTGATGGCACCATTAGCAGACGCCGCACTTGATCTGTAACGCCGGGTTCTACTGGATAGAGTCGGTAAGGTTGATTTGGCCCCGTTGACTTGTACTGCGTGCCGAAGCGTTGTGGCCGACCGATATTCATCAAGAAGCGGTCTTCACTGGCTGCTGCTAACGATTCGCCGCTCGCCCCCTTACTGATCGCGACGATACATAGTTCATGTGCGAGCAAGTAATCTTCTGCCTTATCGCTATGTTGCAAAATCAGAGCCGCGTTGGAGAAATCGTTGCCGGTCTGTAACTGACCCTGCGAATAAAGCTCTTTAGTCCTTTTCAGACGCGCTTCATCGCGGGGGGCAACAAGTTTCCAATCGATTGATTTTCCGGTTGGCGGTGTGCGGTCGGTTTGATCCTCCTCCATCAACCGGCTCAATTTCTGGTTGTCTTTGACGGAAGACTGCGCAGCGACGGAACGCGACGCGAGGGATGAACGCAATAGAACGCCGGTGAGGAGAAGCAGGTTGAGGATAAGAAGAACTTTGATGGTTCGATTCATGGTGTTTCACCTTGGCTTAGGTACGCTCGTTCTGGTGAACGGCGGAACTCCACCGATCCTTATCTACATCCCGGCCCACACGAACAGGTATTGTTGGTCGTGTTCCTGTCCGTGATCGTGAACTTAATCTTCGGCTTATTCGGCGGAGAAGTCTGCACCGACGCGCTGCCCGTCTGAGTGCATGGATCAAGAGTGCTCTGCACTCTGCGATCGGGCCGACTGTCCGTCAATGTAATGATGCATCCTTTCCTATTAACCGTGCCGGTGCCCCCCAGGTTTACGCCGCCCGGCTGAGGAAAGATGTAATCGCCGTTGAATGTGTTGATTAGAATGACCGTTCGTGGATTTGAATCGTCCTGCAAGCAGAAGTCGAATCTGTGAGTCACCACGGTTCCGGTCGCCGTCCAACCTCCCGTTTGCACGCCAGTAATGCCGCGCGTGGTTGAATAGCGCCCGTCAGCGCCCACCTGCGAAGGCTGAATCACGAGCGGCTGATAGTTGCCACCAACCATTGTGATCACCCCATGCGACTCAAGTGTCAGCGGCACTGGCTGTGTCAGTCCTTGCAGGCCAGTTACTTCAACGTGCAACTCGGTGCTCTCGCCCTTGAGCAGGCTCGTCTTTGGAGCGGTCAGATTTATGCCGACGTTGCGATAGTTGCCCGTGGTCTGCGTCTTTCCTTCGGTGAGATGAAGTTCGATTGGGCCGGTAACGTTGCTCGGTGCAGTGAAGATGGCTTTGCGTGGTGATTCGGCAATCAATCCAAAGCCTCCAGAAACGTTCTCAGTGTTTTTTTCGAAATCCTGAACCTGGCTGCTGACCGCTGTCCAGTTAAGGGTGGTATTCGAAGAGTTCCCATCGAACGGGCCGAAAACCTCGATTGGCCTTCCCTGTTGCCCAATTGTAGGAAGTTGGGGAACTTTCAAGGGCGCAACGCTTTGTAAGCTCAGCGAGACCATCTCGATGGGTACGGTTGTTGTTCCACCGACGGCGAATGATCCGGCGACTTCATAGGCGAATGATCCGGTCGGGTTCGTCAGCGAAATTCCAAGGCCGCCGGAATTCGTACTGCTGAAATTCGTGTGACTCGGCGTTGGATCGCCTGCTACGAACGTAAGTTGCAGCGTGAGCGTAAACTGGCTCAGAGCTGGCGTGACTTGCGCTGTGATGGTGACCTTGGGATTGGACGTGCCGTCGGGTTTCCTGGGCGGCTCGAGTTCGATCACATAGCCGCTCAAGATCGCCATGTTTTTGGCTCGCTCCTCAGGAGTCTGCCCTTTTGGCTCGGCCACAACAGTTCCTGAAATAGTGTCCCCCGCCCTCATGTCGTCGGGAAGATAGACGATGATCTTGCCGGGCTCGACGGTGAATGTAACGACCGTGAGCCCGCCAGCGGTTTTGACGTTCGCGTTCGCGGCCCCGCCCTGCGGCTGCGTCGCAGCCTTGTTTGTGAAAAAAGGAATGGTCAGGAACACAGCGGCGAGCGCCGCCCAAAACCAACGAGAAAAGTGTCGGGCATTCATTTTCAAATCCTCCGAAAACCGAAAGCCTCTGAACCTGCTGTTAAGTTACGTCCACAGTGCTCACCGTGGATTGAACCCTGGGTTGAATCAGTGCGGAAGAAGATCGTCTATGAATGGCGCTAATACGTATCACCACGGACGCTGAGAGTCAATGCGGATTTTGACAATTAGAACCGTAAAAAATCAAAAAAGGCTGGCCCCTCCTCTGTCTGCTTTCACTCCGTTAGGAGTGTGATGTTTATAGATTGAGCCGCAATCCATTCCAACACTCCGTTCGGACGAGCGCGAGTCAACCGGGACAGTTACCACTCGAGATTGTTCCACTCCTCCGAACGGAGCCGGAGGATTTTTCTCTTCGATCTATAAACATGTCACCCCTGACGAGTCTGTCGGCTTATTAACTTGCCATGACGTTCGATGTGATGACATGAAGATATCAGCGAACAGAGCGTGATTTGT
>DASZZL010000129.1:0-5182 GCA_035545035.1 Pyrinomonadaceae bacterium | reverse complement strand
TGAGCCAACAGTTCGGCATGAGTGCCTCGCTCGCTGATTTGACCGCGTTCCATGACGACGATTAGGTCCGCACGCCTTACCGTTGACAAGCGATGGGCAATGACAATCGTTGTCCGGTCGCGAATCAGATTACCGATTGCGCGCTGCACTAACTGTTCGGACTCAGCATCAAGCGCAGAGGTGGCTTCGTCAAGCACCAGCACGGGCGCGTCAATCAAGACCGCTCGCGCGATTGCCAAACGCTGTCTTTGGCCCCCGGAGAGAAAAGTTCCGCGTTCGCCAATCACAGTGTCGTAGCCAGCAGGCAATTCCAGGATGAAATCATGAGCGAGCGCGGTGCGCGCAGCTTGGTGAATCTGTTCGTCGGTGGCGTCGGGCCGGCCGTAAGAAATGTTGTAGCGAACGGTATCGTTGAAGAGCACCGTCTCCTGAGTCACCAACGCCATTTGCCGGCGCAGACTGGCGACGCGCGCGTCGCGCAGATCGATTCCATCCCACAGAACCGCGCCCGCGCTTGGGTCGTGAAAACGCGGCAGCAGCTTTGTCAGCGTCGATTTTCCGCCGCCGGACTCGCCGACAAGCGCGACCATTGTGCCGGCGGAAACGATCAAGCTGACACCGCGCAAAACTGATCGCGTTTCGTTTGCATAACCGAAATACACGTCGCGAAACTCGATCTCGCGACGCAACGACTGCAGCTCCACCGCACCAGGCTTTTCCGGCATCTCGGCGCGCTCGTCCATCACTTCCCAAACGTGACGCGCGGCAGCCAGGGCCTGGGACATCGAATTCTGCAGCCGCGAAAGCTTGCGCATAGGATCGTAGCTGCGAAGCAGAAGGACGAGGAAGAGAAGGAACTGGGCCTGATCCATGCGGCCAAGTCGGATTTCGCGCTCGCCAAAAAAGAGCAGCACCGCAATGAAAAGGATGCCAATCAATTCGATAATTGGCGGCGACATGCCCGAGATGCTGGCAGAGCGGAGGTTAGCCCGCAGCACACGTTGAGCAACGGAGGTAAAACGATTTCGCTCGCGCGCTTCCGCTCGATAGGCCTTGACGATGCTCTGATTGGCCAACGCTTCCTGTGCGGTGTCCGTCAGATGCTTGCTGCCTTCGAAAGATTCGCGCGCCAGTTTTCGCAGCGACCGGCCAAAGCGCATCGTCAATCCGGCGACGGGCGGAGCAATCAGCAACGAGCCTAGTGTCAGTCTCCAGCTCACATAAAAGGACACTGCCATAAAGAAGATCAAAGTGAATCCTTCGCGCAGCATGTCGCGCAGAGTGTGAGTCACGGCGGTTTCAATTGCGGCGGCGCTGGAAATCAAGCGCGAGACCAGGTAGTTAGTGCGGTGCCGTTCAAAGAACGCGGCAGACTGGGAAAGAAGATGGCCGTAAAGCTCCTGGCGCAGACGCATGATCGAGGACTGTCCGATGTAGGCCATCAAGTACGTAGAAAAATAATCGGCCACGCCCTTGACGACAGTGAAGACAACCAGCAGCAGCGCGATCATCCGCCACGCGGCCAACCCCGAGGCCGGGATTATTCGTTGCAACGCGAATGGCGTAGCAGTGGCGTGCGCACTGCCCTGAGCTAACGCTTGATCGTAGATCGGCACTATCAATGCGGTAATCGCGGTTTCCAACAGAGCCACGACTATCATCGCGATGGTAGCAATGACAAAGGTGCCGGTGTGGGGCAGAAGATATCTTAGAAGCCGCCGCAGATCACGCATCACATTTGATGTTTAGATCGTTAATCGGGAAGGAACTTGAAGTCCGGCGCACGATTACAGCTACGGAATATACTTAGCCCGTGCGTTTGACGTCAAGGTATCGCCCGTACATACTAATATCTAACCCCGCTTAGGAAACCATACGAACCAGGGCTTTGCTAGTTTGACGATGGGATTGATTTGGACGCGTGCACAAGGAAAAACGCCGTGGATCCGCAACCAGCAAACACCGCCGTCCGGAAGTTGATGATTGTCGACGATAATGCGGAGATGCGCACGCTATTGGCGGAATATTTTCGGCGTCTTGGGTTCGAAGTCACGGAAAAAGAGAGCGGAGTTGCCGCGCTGCAAACGGCTGCGACCGAGCGCTTTGATTGCTTTGTCCTGGATGTCTCAATGCCCGAAATGACGGGCGTTGAGCTGCTCAAGAAGTTGCGCGATCGCGGCATCCAGACGCCGGCGCTTTTCCTGACGGCGCACGATCTGCTCGAGGACAAAGTTGCCGGCTTCGAAGCAGGCGCCGACGATTATCTGGCAAAACCTTTCAGCCCTCGTGAGCTTGAATACCGGATCGCGGCTCTCCTGCGACGCGGCCAGATTTCCCCCACAGGGACGGACGATGATCGAATGGAAATCGGCGAACTCGTCGTAGATCGGCGGCGCCATGAAGTCTCGCGCGCGGGAGCGAAGATCGATCTGACTCCGCTTGAGTTTCAAATCCTGGACTTGCTCGCGTCTGAGCCGGGACGCGCGTGGTCGCGCAACGATTTGCTCGACCGCGTTTGGAGCACAGAGTATGAAGGTTATCAGCGGAACATCGATCCCCACATTAACCGATTGCGAAAAAAACTCGAGGCCGATCCGAAAAATCCCCTTTACGTGCTGACCGTCCGCGGCGTCGGATACAAGCTTAACGATAATCCGTGAGGACGGCGCCGGCTTGGTAAGGGAACCCAGCCTATTCGTCGTTTATTATTAGACAGCGATGTTCTGCCCAAGCCACGTGCGCTTTTCCATCCTGGCGGCGGTGACGCTCCTGCTCGCCGGAGTCCAACTACCGGCGCAGAGTATTGGCTCGGCTTTCCCGCCGAGTTCAACGGCGCAAGGACAGTCCACGCAAGTCCATCTTCGCTGGGGCGCGCGACCTGGAATACTTCGTTATCGTTTGCAGTTGGCCCGCGATCGCGAATTCAACGACATCATTTTCGACCGCGTTGTTTCCGGCAATGAATATGAGATGGGCGATCTGGCGCCGGGCAGATATTTCTGGCGAGTCGCGGCATTGACCAGCACGTTGGAGTTTTCCTCTGCCGGCGTGATCGATGTCAGCCCTGCAAGTCAGAAACCGGACAACCGAGCCGACCTGTTGAGGCCGCGTGAACCAATCAACACCCAAACAGCTAGTCCAGCAACCGCTAATCGAGTTGCGTTTGGTGATGGCTGGCGCGCACTGATTGGTGAAGTATCTGGCCCCGTGTTGGCACATCTGCGTTCAGCGAGCGCGCTCGATCTCGTTGCCATCAATAACGCAGGCGTCGTCTATGCGCTGGATGCCGATAGCGGCATCGCCTTGTGGAGCGCGCGACCGCGCACGCAACAGACAGGCTTGGCGCGACCTGGAGCCTCGCCGATCGCGCCGCTCCTGGTAAAGTCGCGCACGAATCTCGACAACATAGTTGTGCTTTCGAACAGTACGGTGTTCGCGCTTGATGGCGCCAGCGGCCGCGAGCTTTGGCGCACTTTGTTGCCCGCGCCGGCATCGAGCGGCGTCGCTTTGAGCGGCGTTCACAGTTCCGAAGTCTTCATCATCGACAACTCGCTGCAAAGATTGTTTCTGGTTGATGGCGGCACGGGAAAAGTGATCGCGCAAACCGAGCTTCCATCTCGAGCGTTTGGCGCGCCGGTAGCGTTGGATCACGAGGGTCAGCGCGGCGTCATGATTGCTTTCGAGAATGGCCGCCTTGAGTTTCGCGACGTGACCGGAAAGATGATTCGCTCAGGCAATGCGGGCAGCCCGGCGACCACGAGGCCGCTGTTTGTCAGCGGGCCGCGCGGCGGCATCGTGTTGCTTGGCACCAGGAGCGGATTGACGGCGTTTGACAGTGATGGCCTGCGCGCGCTCGGGAGAGTGGCGCTTAAGGACGATACGCCGAGGGGCACACTTTCCGCGGCAGATCTGGATGGTGATGGCGTGGCCGAAGTAATCATGCTAACCGATCATGGGCGCATCGTCGCGGTCAAAACTGCTGACGGCAAGATTCTTTGGGAGTCATTGATCACGAACGACGCTCAGAGCGTGGCGTTTGCCGATGTTAACGGAGATCACGTGTTAGATGTCCTGGTGGCGGGCGGTCAGACGTTCGCGATGGCTTTGTCGGGCCGCGATGGCTCGGTGGTTTGGAAAGAAGATGAACCGCCGGCCCTGGTAGCGAATCATGCGGCTTCGCTCACGCCGCGTTCGTTGATTGCCGTACCCCACGGTCCAGGCATTCTCTTAATCGGTAGCGATCCATCCAGGATGGGGTTGCGCGCCGTCGAGTTTCCCGGGGGAACGGTGAGGCCTCTCTCTCGCTGAATACTTGCAGCTTTCCGAAATCCCGATTCCAAATTTACAGTTTCCGCAGCATAATATCGCTGATGCTCTGGATTGCAGGCGCACTGACCCTGATTGTTTGGTTTATTCTAAAAGTCTTGCTGCACAAGGGCAGCGGCGTTCATATTATTCTGCTGTTCGTCGTCGCGTGTTTTGTTACACAACTCGTCCAGGACCGGCGCACTCGAGCATACCGCGCGGATCGCTGACTTCCACCAATTCTCCAATCTGATTGCTTGCCACTTCGCCGGCCTTCGGCAACAATGGCCTAAGGTTTCGGCATCCACTAGCTCGGATAGCGTCATCGGCGCTTTCTGACGGAGTTGAATATCAGAGTCCTTAGGAGTGCAGGCAGATGAATCACGTTTTCAGATTGAGAGCAGCGTTCGCGATCGCTGCCTTGCTGGCTACTTTCACGTTGGGTGCACGGGCTCAGAACGACGTCCGCCGCTCGACAATCGCGATCACATATCCGCTGAACCAAACGATCGAGGTCGCCTTTCATGGAACGACGCGCTTGCCGCGCTTGAAAGGCACCGCCAGAGTCCGCAGGCAAGGCCGGCGGGGCACGCGTGTCGAGTTGAACGTCGATAACCTGCCGCGCGCGTACGAACTGGGGGGCGTCTATACGACCTACGTGCTGTGGGCCATTTCGCCCGATGGCCACGTTGACAACATGGGCGAGATCAAGCGCAGCGGCAGCGGCCTCGTCGATTCCAAGATTGACGTGACCACGCCGTTGCAAACGTTCGCGCTGATCGTTACCGCGGAACCGCACTTTCTGGTGCACGTGCCGAGTCGCATGGTCGTTCTGGAGAACACCCAGCCCATAGTTCAGCGTGACGCCCAGGTCGAA
>DASZZL010000128.1:0-75252 GCA_035545035.1 Pyrinomonadaceae bacterium | reverse complement strand
CGAAATTGCCCGCCAGAGCGGTGCCGACGCACGCCATCGCAAGGACATTCCCCACCTGTTGGAATTCTCGCGCGACTTGACGGATGACGCGGCCAACGACCGGCTCGATCCTTTGATCGGTCGCGACGGCGAAATTGAGCGGGTCGTGCAAATCCTTTGTCGCCGCACGAAAAACAATCCGGTGCTCATTGGCGAGCCCGGCGTTGGCAAGACAGCGATCGTCGAAGGACTTGCGCAGCGAATCGTGCGCGGCGAGGTGCCGTCGTTTCTCGAAAACAAACGCATCCTCTCGCTCGACATCAGCCTGATCGTCGCCGGCACAAAATATCGCGGCCAATTCGAAGAGCGCCTGAAACAGATCATGCGCGAGCTGATCGACAATCCGCAGTACATCGTCTTTATCGACGAGCTGCACACGCTGGTAGGCGCGGGCTCGGCGGAAGGGTCGCTCGACGCCGCGAACATTCTGAAGCCGGCGCTGTCGCACGGCGAGATTCAGTGCGTCGGCGCGACGACCCCGGCGGAGTTTCGCAAATCAATCGAAAAGGATCGTTCGCTGGAGCGGCGCTTCCAGGCGGTGAAAGTACCGCCGCCGACGGAAGCTGAAGCGATCGCGATTCTGGACGGCGTGCGCGAACGCTATGAGAGTTTTCATCAGGTGCGCTATACCAAAGACGCGATCGAGGCGGCCGTGCTGCAATCCAGCCGCTACATTCCCGATCGCTTTCTGCCCGACAAGGCAATCGACGTCATCGATGAGGCCGGCGCGCGCGTCAAGCTGCGCGTGCGCGCTGAGCAGGGCAACCTGGATGCTTTGACGGCGTCGCTCGACGAATGGGAGCGCGGAACTTACGGGCGTGCGCAGGCGCCGATTCATGACGAGTTGGATCCGCTGGTCATGGCGGAAGTGACGCGCGGTGACATCGAAGAAGTGATCGCGCGCTGGACTGGGATTCCCGTGACTTCGCTTAAAGAGGAAGAGTCGCGCAAACTTTTGCGCATCGAAACAGAGTTGCACAAGCGCGTCATCTCGCAACGTCCTGCAATCTCGGCGCTGGCGCGAGCGATTCGGCGTTCGCGCGCGGGTTTGAAGAATCCGCACCGGCCCGTCGGTTCGTTCCTGTTTCTTGGGCCTACCGGCGTAGGGAAGACTGAAGTCGCCCGCTGTCTGGCAGAGTTCCTGTTTGGCAGTCAGCGTTCGATGATTCGTTTTGACATGTCCGAGTTCATGGAAAAGCACTCCGTGTCGAAACTGATTGGGTCGCCGCCGGGCTACGTGGGTCATGAAGAAGGCGGTCAGTTAACGGAACGCATCAAGCGCTCGCCTTACTCAGTTCTGTTGTTCGACGAGATGGAAAAAGCCCACTCAGACATTTACAACATCCTGCTGCAAGTTTTCGAAGACGGCATTCTCACCGACGCGCTGGGTAACACGATCGATTTCAAGAACTCGATAATCATCATGACGTCGAACCTCGGCGCGCGCTTCATTCAAAAAAGGGCCGCGCTGGGATTCCAGGGATCGGCCGATGTTTCCCGCGGCAAGATGGAAGAGATGGTGATGGCCGCCGTTCGTCAAACTTTTAATCCCGAGTTTATCAATCGGCTGGACGAGATCATCATCTTTGATGAGCTGGGGGATGAAGAGCTGCTTGACGTCCTGCAACTACAAATCGATCAGATCAATGCAACGATGTCCAACCATGGTTTTATTGTGCGTCTGGTTGACGAAGCCAAGCACTGGATCCTCGCCAAAACCTGTGCCGATCGTTCTTATGGCGCGCGCCCACTTCGTCGCGCGCTGCAAAAGTATGTCGAAGATCCGTTGTCAGAGGCACTCATTCAAGGCCATCTTGGCGACTCTTCGCTGGTTGAGATGTTCGTTGATGGCGACGAGCTGAACTATCGTCCCATCATGATCGACGAAGCGGGAGTCGAGCAGCCCGGTGATTTGCTGTTAACTCACTGAAAGATCCCCCCCAGGTTACTGTCTGCGCGGGCGACGACAAATAGGTTTTCGACGGTGGCAATGCGTCCGCGCTTTGGACTTTCACTTTAATTTCCCGGTATAATGCGCCACTTTGCTAAGTTGGAAGCTGGCAACGGGCGAGGGTCGCGGTGAATCCAATGTGCTTCCCAGACAGCGCAACCGCGCCGGGTTTGTGTTACGGTTTTCCTGAAGTAAGCGCTTAACTTTTCATTGGCGGTGTGAAGTCCCCAGAGAGACCTCTACGGGAACCGGCACTTATGCACTTTTATCGCGTCGTCTGGCTCGCTGTTCTGAGCCTCATCATCGGGACCACTTCTTTCTTTCTCGCAACGCGTACCCGCGCGCAACAACCACAGCCGCGGTTGGTTGAGAACGTCGACGTCATTGGCAATCGCCGCCTCCGTAAAGACGACATCCTCTATTACATTCAAACCCGAACGGGCGACACCTACAGCGAGGCCCAGGTCGCGCGCGACTTGCAAACGATCCTGGGACTCAATTTTTTCGACAAGGTTGCGACCAAGGTGTCCACCGAGATCGGCCCACGCGGCGGCGTCAATGTAATCTTTGAAGTCAAAGAGCTGCCCATCATTCGCGATATTCAGTTCGAAGGTCTGCACAGCGTCGCTGAATCGGACGTGCTGAAAGCGTTTCGCGAAAAGCGTGTCGGCGTTTCCAAAGAAGCAATCGAAGATCCCGTCAAGATCAAAAATGCCACGCGCGTTATTAAAGAGCTGCTCGCCGCGAAGGGCCATCCGGACGCGACGGTCAAGGCCGGCGTCGAGCATGTGTCGGCGACTTCAGATGCCATCACTTTTGAAGTGAATGAAGGCCCGCGCGTTCGCGTGGCCGAAATTCGTTTCGAAGGCAGCAAAGTTTTCAAGAGCGGCAAGCTGCGTGATCAGATGAAGTACGTTAAGGAAGCCGGATTGATCACGCGCTTTCGCGAACTGGACATTCTCGATCGCGAGAAACTTGATTACGACCTGCACAAAGTGGACAACTACATGTGGTCGAAGGGCTATATGCAGGCGCGCCACGGCGAGCCGCGCATCGAAGGGCTGGGCAAGCGGCGCACCGGCTTTCCGATTTTGCCGCTGCCTTTTATTTCTTCGGTTGATGACACGCTGCGGATTACGGTTCCGATTATTGACGGAAAACTCTATCGTGTAGGTGAGATGAAAATCGAAGGCAATTCGATCTTTTCGGAACAGGCAATCAAAGCAGTCATCGGTTTGCAAAAAGGTGAAATCGCGAACGGCGAAGCTCTCCGCAAAGCGTTGTATGAGAATCTCAAGAAGTATTATGGCGCACAAGGGTTCATTCAGTACACGGCAGAAGTCGCGCCGACCTTCAAGGATAATCCGCAGAACCCTAACGAAGGCATTGCGGATTTTGTGATCACAATCGACGAAGGCAAGCAGTTTACCCTGCGCCGCCTGGAGTTCACCGGCAACACGTTCACTCGGGACAACGTGCTGCGCCGCGAAGTGCTCATAAACGAAGGCGACATCTACAACCAGTCCAACTTTGAATACTCAGTTCTCAGATTGAACCAGCTCGGTTACTTCAACCCGATTGACAAGGACAAAGACGCGGATTTTCGCACTAACGAGGAAGAAGGTCTGGTGGACGTCACCGTCAAGGTCTCAGAGAAAGGCCGGCAACAGATTTCCTTCAACGGCGGCGTCTCGGGAATCGGCGGGTCATTCTTTGGACTCGAATATACAACGAACAATTTGTTTGGACGCGGAGAGGTCCTTTCGATCAATGTCGCGGCGGGTAACCGCCAGCGCTCGTTTCAATTCTCTTTCACGGAACCCTATATTAAGAATCGTCCGATCACCGCCGGCTTTTCGGTGTTTGCGTATTCGCAAAAGTTCTTTGGCGAGGGAACATTCCTGTCGCAGAACACTGCCGCGCGGCAGGGGGCGTCGGGCAACACGTTCGACTTTCTAAACACCAACGAGCAAAACCTTTTCACTCGCAATTCGCTGGGCGCTTCGATCTTTGCCAGCGCGCCGTTATCCGAGTTCTATCGCAAGCGGCCTTTCACTCAATTGTCGCGCATCGGCCTGTCGTACCAACTCGCGAGGTCAAGTGTTAAAGATCCCGCCGTGAACACTTCCGGTACGAACGCGCAATTTATCCCGGTGATCTACCGCCAGCCGAACATTTTGACCAGTCGCGTGACGGGGACCTTTGTTTACGATACCCGCAACGCCAGCATCGATCCCACCCGCGGGCGCTCGCTGTCGGTGGGGGTCGGCCTTGCCGGACTGGGCGGCGACGTGCGCTCTTACGAACCCACGTTGGAATTCACGCAGTTCTACCCAATGCGGAAGAAGAGATCGGAAAATCCGGAAGTTTTCGGCTTTCGCATCCTGATGGGAACTGTGGGCAACTTTGCTACTTCCTCAAAGATCAGGAACGCAAACTCGCTGGCGTTCGTTGATGGCGTTCCGATTTACGAGCGGTTCTTTCTCGGTGACGAGTTTACGATTCGTGGCTATAACGTGAGATCGATTTCTCCCTTCACGCCGCTTGATAACTACATAACGTCGCGCAACGTGGTGCTGGCGACGAATGCTTTTGGCACCCCGACGCTGGTGCCGGGGGTATCGCAGTCTTTGGCCAGCATTGGTCTGTTTACCGGCCCCACCGGTGCTAACGTAGTTTCATTCCCTCGATCATTCACCCCAACCGGCGCAGACACGCAAATGCTCGGCAACTTCGAATACCGGATACCCATCATCGGCAGAACGGTCAGCGCGGCGCTGTTCGTCGACGCCGGCACGGCATTCAACCTTCGTGGGAAGAATGATCAAAGTTATTCGAGCGAGTTTCTTTCCGACCAGCCGTTTCTGAGCACGATTGGGCTGATCAGATGTCCCCGGCTGGATAGTCCGCCGGGTTCGGGAAACGGCGTAGCACTCGCCAGCCTGACGTCGCTGGCTGCATGTAATACCTTCACGAGACTGGCATTTTCTCCGGTCTTTGGTTCTCTTCTTGGACGCGACAACCGCATTGTTGCCCAGGGCGAGTTTGATCAAGCCATCAATCTGGGACCCGCAGGTATCGGTGGTCTGCCGTTTGGCTTCTATCCCGTTTTTCTTCGTGGCGACGCGCAAACGAACACCGTGGTCCGCCTGGGGCAAAGTTTGTTTTCCAAGTTCACGGATTTTCGCAGCAGCATCGGCGCCGAGTTGCGGGTTCAGGTACCCGTTCTCAACGTGCCTTTTCGCCTTATTTATGCTTATAATCCCAACGCGCGAAGCGACCAGATCATTGATGGGCGTCTCCTACAATTCTTCGAGAAAAAGAGCGTCTTTCGTTTCAGCGTAGGTCGCACTTTCTAAGGAGTTATAGGGAACCGCGCGCAGCAGCGAGCGTATTGTTAGCAACCCAAACCAGCGGCCCGCACAACTAAACAGGTTGAGTTTAGCCGCGTCTCAATTTAAGGAGCATTACGAGAAACTTATGAAGATATTTCGTGCGACAGCCGCGGCCGCTTTTTTTGCGGCCATCAGCGTCGGGTCAATTAGCGCTCAACAACCGCGCCCCGGCACGACCACGCCGACCACCGGACCAGCCCCGACTGTAAACGTGCCAGAAACAAAGATCGCTCTGGTCAATTCGGACGACTTTAATGACCCAAAGACAGGCATCGTTCGTTTGGTCAACGCGATGAACCGCGTAGAAAAGGAGTTCGAGGCGAAAAAGGTGGAACTGCAAACTCTGCAACAGCAGATCGACAAGGCGACTGCTGATCTCGCCAAGGTAGGGCCGATGCAGTCTGCTCAAATCAATCAACAGCAGCAGGACAAGATCGATCAGATGAAGAAGGATTTTCAGCGCAAGGGCGAGGACGCTCAGGCGTCTTATCAGAAGCGGTTGCAGGAAGTTCTCGGGCCCGTTTTCGACGAAATCGGCAAGGCCCTCGATGCTTACGCCAAGGCCCACGGCATCACTCTGGTACTTGACGTGACGAAAGTTCAGGGCATCGTCAGCGCCTCAGACTCTCTGGATATTACCAAGGCTTTCATCACTGAGTTCAACAGCAAGAACCCGGCCACCGCTGCGGTGACGCCGCCAAAGTAGTTTTCGATTCTGAGCGGTTTTTCAGCTAAGGTGCGGAGGTGCGGCAATGGCACGCGTCTCCGCATCTTCGGCTTCAGGCCTTTTGGAGCAATACATCATGAACAGAAATCGTTTCATAGTCGCATTCGCTTTCATAGCGAGCATTGCTTTGTCCACGGCCTTCGCGCAAGGACCCGGCGCCCAGCCAAAGCCGCAAACACCGGCCACGCAAACCTCTGCGGCGGCTGTGCCGGTTAGCAAAGTCGCGGTAATCTTTTCTGAAGCATTTCAGGATCCGAAAACGGGCATTGCGCGGTTCAACGCAACATTGAATAAGTTGAATGGCGAGTTCGCCGACCGGCAAAAGAAACTTGACGATATGGCGCTGAAGATCAAGCAACTCCCGGACGAGATAACCAACTTGCAGCAGCAAGCCGCGAAGGGAACTCCGATCGCACCGCAAACAATTCAGGCCAAAATCGATCAGCTGGATCAGCTTAAGAAGCAGGCCCAGCGCGAAACCGAGGACGCTCAAGCAGCTTACCAGAAACGTCGCGCCGACTTGTTTGGTCCGTTGCAGGATGAGGTGGGCAAAGCCCTGGACGCGTTCGCCAAAGCCCGCGGCATCACGCTGATTCTCGATGGTAGCCAGGTGCAGGGAATTCTCTATGCGGCCGACAGCCTGGACATTACTAAAGCATTCATCAGTGACTACAACAGCAAGAATCCGGCCACCGCAGCGGTGACGCCGCCAAAATGATAGCGGAATTCAAGTAAGACGCTTCAGACGCGGAGATGCGGTAGAATAGCTGCCCATCCGCGTCTTTCATTTCGGAAAAGCAATGGAAACGATTCTCGACTCCGAAGGCATCAAGAAGCTTCTGCCGCATCGTTATCCGTTCCTGCTGGTCGATCGGATTGTCGAGCTGGCTCCGCTCCAGCGCATCGTCGGCATCAAACAGGTAAGCATCAACGAATCTTTTTTCCAGGGCCACTTTCCGGGCGCCCCCGTGATGCCCGGCGTGCTAGTAATCGAAGCGCTGGCGCAATGCGGCGCCATCCTTGCCCTGCGCGAGATCGCCGATCGCGACCAGAAGCTGGTGCTTTTCACCAGCATCAAGGAAGCGCACTTTCGGCGGCCGGTCGTTCCCGGGGACACTCTCGTTCTGGAAGTGACCGCGCTGCGATTCGGCCCGCGTATCCAGCGCATGCGTGGTGAAGCGAGAGTTGACGGCCAGCTCTGTGCTGATGCGGAACTCATGAGCGTCATAGCTGATCGAAAGAACACGCCCCAATGAGCGCTCCATCCATCCAAAGTCACGCGCGTCGGGAATCCACAACTGAGATTCACGCTTCGGCAGTTGTCAGCCAGCGCGCCCAAATCGGGAGCGAGTGCTTCATCGGCCCGTACGTCATCATCGGCGATGAAGTCACGCTGGGTGACCGTGTGCGCATCGACGCGCACTGCGTGATTGACGGGCGCACGCGTATCGGCGACGACACGCATATTTTTCCTTTCGTTTCGATTGGCTTGCCACCGCAGGATCTAAAATTCTCCGGAGAGCCCTCCGCGACAGAGATTGGCCGACGCAATCGCATCCGCGAATTCGTAACTATTCATCGCGGCACCAAAGGCGGCGGCGGCCTGACAAAAACTGGCGACGATTGCTTCATGATGAACCAGGCGCACATTGCCCACGATTGCGTGCTGGGTAACGATGTGATCATGGCTAATGCGGCGACACTCGCGGGCCATGTCATCGTCGAAGACGGCGCGAACATCGGCGCGTATTCCGGCGTGCATCAGTTCTGTCGCGTCGGACGCGAGGCCTACGTCGGCGGCTACTCGGTTGTCGTCAAAGACGCTTTGCCGTTCGCGCTCACGGTTGGCAATCACGCGCAGTGTTATGGTCTGAACAAAGTCGGCGTGCGTCGCCGTGGCTATTCGCGCGAGACCATCGCCGCTCTGCACCACGCATTCCATCTGCTGCTGTCGTCAAAGCTGAACACTACGCAGGCGCTCGATCGCATTCGCGAAGAGATCAAGGGCTCCAACGAGGTGAGCGAGTTGGTTCGCTTCATCGAAACTTCCAAGCGCGGCATCGTAAAGTAGGGGCAGACCTGCGTGTCGGCCCTCTGCCCTGGCGAAGAACTGGGCGGACACATAGGTCCGCCCCTACTTTTTCCGCCCATGAAGTACGGCCTAATAGCAGGCAACGGCAAGTTTCCTTTTCTCGTGCTGGAAGGCGCGAAGCGCGCGGGTGCTTCCGTCGTCGTCGCCGCAATCCGCGAAGAGACTGATCCTGAAATCGAGCGCGTCGCTGAACGCGTTACCTGGGTGGGTATTGGCCAACTTGGCAAGATGCTGCGATTCTTCAAGAACGAAGGCGTCGAGAAAGCGATCATGGCCGGCCAGGTGAAGCACGTGCAAATTTTTAGCCGCGCGATCCCCGATGTGCGCATGCTGAAAATGCTTCTCCGGCTGCCGAAGCGCAATACCGATGCGCTCATCGGCGCCGTTGCTGGAGAGCTTGAGACTGAAGGCATCGAGTTAATCGATTCGACATATTTCTTGAAAGACAGCCTTCCGCCATCCGGTACTTTGACAAAGCGTGAACCTGACGAACGCGAGCGTGGCGACATCGAGTACGGTTTGGAGATTGCTCGAGAGATCGCGCGGCTCGATCTGGGGCAGACGATTGTGATTCGCGATCGCGCCTGCGTCGCAATCGAAGCCATGGAAGGAACCGACGCCGTGATTCGCCGCGCGGGCGAGCTGGTGCGCGGCCGGCTAACGGTCGTCAAGATCGCCAAGCCCGATCAGGACATGCGTTTTGATGTTCCGGTAGTCGGCGTCCCGACGATTGAATCCATGATCGAATCCGGCGCCACTTGTCTCTGTCTCACAGCCGGTAAAACTCTGATGTTCGATCGCGAGGAAGTTGTCAATCTGGCGAACAAGAACAAGCTCGCTGTCGTCGCAGTCTAGTGCCGCGCGACCTTCTTACCTTGACTTGCCTGAGGTTTAGTTATAAAAGTCGCTCAGTTAGCAAACACAATTCAGTCTAAATTGACCCGACCTCGCGGCAGCGGGGCATGGCTAATTTTTCAAGAAAAAAGGAGTACCGATCATGGCATTACGTTTAGGCGACATCGCGCCGGATTTCACGGCCGAAACCACTGAAGGGCCGATTAGCTTTCATGAGTGGATTGGCAACAATTGGGCGTGTCTGTTTTCGCACCCGAAGGATTTCACACCGGTGTGCACGACTGAGCTGGGCGAAGCCTCGCGGCTCAAACCCGAATTCGAAAAGCGCAACGTCAAAGTGATCGGCCTGAGCGTCGATCAGACCGACTCGCACAAACGCTGGGCGGAAGACATTCGCGAGACGCAGGGAACGGCGCTGAACTTTCCGGTGATCGCCGATCCGGATCATAAGGTCGCGGAACTCTACGACATGATCCATCCCGAGATTAGCGACGTGTTCACCGTGCGCTCAGTGTTTATCGTCGGCCCGGACAAGAAAGTGAAACTGATGATCACTTATCCGGCGAGCACGGGCCGCAACTTTGACGAGATTCTGCGCGTGATCGATTCGTTGCAGTTGACCGCGGGTTACAGCGTGGCGACGCCGGTCAACTGGAAAGACGGCGACGACGTGATCATCGTGCCGTCATTGTCGGATGAAGCAGCGAAGGCGAAGTTTCCCGGTGGTTGGAAAACTTTGAAGCCATACCTTCGCATCGTGCCGCAGCCAAACAAGCCGCAGACAAAGGCGGCGGATCAGAGCTAACGCAGAAGTAGCATAGACTTTAGTCTGTGACTGCGACGACGCGCGTTATTCATCATCGTCCGCGAGCGCTGAACCAGGCGCAGAGAAGCGACCCTCTGCGCCTTAATTTTGCGCAGGACCCCAACGCGTTGAAGACCTACTATCACAGAAACCTCCCTCACTGGCAGCCTTCAGGCGCCGCCATCTTTCTCACTTGCCGCTTGTATGGTTCTTTACCAGAGAACGTGATTCAGCGGTTTAGAGACGCGCAGAAGTTACTCATGCGCGAGATCAACAAAGCCAGCCGATCGGAAGAAGAGATCGCAGAACTTAAACTTAACCAACACAAGAAACTGTTCGCCAACCTTGATGCAATCCTGGATAAGGCTGAAACCGGTCCGCGGTGGCTCGCTGAAACTGAGGTTGCGGCCTTAGTAGAGGATGCCATCCTTCGACGTTACGCTGAACTTTACAAGCTTTGGGCCTACGTTGTGATGGTGAATCATCTTCACATTCTTCTTCGGCCCAAGCCGATAATTCTGCCGGAAGAAAGTCCGATGGATTCGTTTGTGGCGCTGAGCAGCATCACCAAGAGCATAAAGGGTTACACGGCACGCGAAGCCAACCGCATACTGAAAAGGACAGGCAAACACTTCTGGCAGCAGGAATCCTTTGACCATTGGCCGCGCGATGAGGACGAGTTCTTCCGAATCATCGCGTACATCGAAAACAATCCAGTTAAAGCTGGTCTTGTGAAGCGACCAGAAGAGTGGAGGTGGTCTTCTGCTGCCGAGCGAAAGAGACGTGGTTGGAGTGAGATTCAGGCGTTGACGTAGTTCAATTGTAGTCTCGCTGGCGGAATCACAGACTGAAGTCTATGCTACCCTAAAATTATGCGAGCAATCATAACCACGCGCAACGGTGACGTCGCTGTGATGAAGGTCGAAACGCGTCCTGATCCCGTTCCGGCTAAAGGTGAAGTCTTGATTCGCGTCAAAGCCTCGGGCCTGAACTTTGCCGACATCCTCGCGCGGCAAGGTCTGTATCCCGACGGGCCGCGAAAGCCGTGCGTGATGGGCTATGAAGTTTCCGGGATCGTCGAAGCCGTCGGCGCGGAAGTCGATCAAAACCTTGTCGGCAAACCGGTGATTGCGATGACGCGTTTCCGTGGGCAAGCTGAGCTTGTCGCCACCTCGGTCGCCCAAATATTTGAAAAGCCCGAACAACTTAACTTCGAACAGGGCGCGGCGATTCCGGTGAATTATCTGACAGCGTGGGCGCTGCTGGTTACGATGGGTGGATTGCAGAAAGGTGAGGCCGTGCTGATTCATAACGCCGGCGGCGGCGTGGGACTCGCCGCTTTGGATATCGCGAAACACATCGGAGCGAAGACCTACGGAACGGCCAGCCCTTCCAAACATGAATTCCTGAGGGAACGCGGACTGGACCACGCAATCGATTATCGCAAACAGGATTGGTTGCCCGTTCTGTTGGATCTGACGCAAGGGCGCGGAGTCGAACTGGCGATCGACCCATTGGGCGGCGCGAGTTGGAAGAAGACCTATCGCGCTTTGCGAACGACTGGACGAATGGGAGTCTTTGGCATGTCAACAGCATCGGCTTCCGGAATCCGCGGAAAGCTCCGCGCGATGAAGGCTCTGGCGCAAACGCCGCGGTTCCATCCGCTGGCCTTGATGAATCGCAACAAGGGCGTGTTCGGCTTGAACCTCGGCCACATGTGGGGCGAGGGCGAGAAAGTTGCCGGTTGGACGAGCGAGATCATGCGCGGCGTCGCAGAAGGCTGGATTCGACCACACGTCGATCGCGCTTTTCCTTTCGATCAAGTCGCCGAGGCCCATCGTTACATCGAAGCGCGAAAGAACATCGGCAAGGTTGTCTTAGTTCCCTAGTTTAGACGGCGCACTTGTGCGCCGCTTGAGCCGGACAAGTCCGGCTTCCAAACGTATTCGCTTCTTACGGCGCGCAGACTGCTCTTCTTACTTTAGAGATTTGCGCTACGACTGATGTTAGAATGCTGCCCACCTTGACGAGCTAGGACGATCGAGATCCCATGGCTGAATCCAGAACCGCGACTGCACGCAGCGGCTTCGGCGCCACGATGCGCCGCGATGCCTGGTGGGTTGAACTGATTCCGGTCGTACTTGTGCTGGGCGCGTTCAGCGTCTACGCGACGTGGCGAACATTTGAGAATAACTTCTATGAGTTTGGACCTTACCTTTCGCCGTTCTATTCGCCGCTAATCAAACCAAAATGGTGGCCGCTGTCGCCGGCGATTTTGATTCTGTGGGCGCCGCTCGGTTTTCGTGCTACCTGCTACTACTACCGAAAAGCTTACTATCGGGCTTTTTTTCTTGATCCGCCGGGATGCGCAGTCGGCGAGTCGCACGCGCACCGTTACAGCGGCGAAACGCGCTTTCCCTTCATCCTGCAAAACCTGCACCGTTATTTTCTCTACGTCGCCATCATCTTTCTCTTCATTCTCTGGTACGACGCGATCACTGCGTTTTGGTTCGTCTCGCCAGGCGGCAGACACTTTGGCGTCGGAGTTGGGTCACTGGTCTTGCTCGCGAACATAGTTCTGCTTTCCAGCTACACGTTGTCGTGTCATTCGCTCAGACACATCGTCGGCGGCAACGTTGACTGCTTTTCGTGCGTCGTCGCGGGCGGGCCGCGGCATAGCGCGTGGCGCGGCGTTTCGTTTCTTAATGAACGGCACATGCTCTGCGCGTGGCTGAGTCTGTTTTCGGTAGGGTTTGCTGATCTGTACGTGCGTCTGGTGGCATCGGGCGCGATTACCGACTTGAGATTGCTGTGACCGAAAAATACGAGACCCACGAACACGACGTTTTGATCATCGGCGCGGGTGGCGCGGGGCTGCGCGCGGCCATTGAAGCGTTGGCGCAGGGCGCGAGCGTGGGGGTCGTGTGCAAATCGCTGCTCGGCAAAGCGCACACGGTCATGGCCGAAGGCGGGATCGCGGCCGCCATGGCCAACGTCGACAGAGCTGATGACTGGCGCACGCACTTTCGCGACACGATGCGCGGCGGAAAGTTTCTGAACAATTGGCGCATGGCCCAGCTTCACGCCCAGGAAGCGCCCGAACGCGTGCACGAACTTGAACAATGGGGCGCGCTTTTTGACAGGACCGTCGACGGAGATATTCTGCAGCGGGCTTTCGGCGGCCACACTTTCAAGCGTCTCTGTCACGTCGGCGATCGCACGGGTCTCGAGATGATTCGCACCCTCCAGGATCGCGGCGTGCACCAGGGCATCGACGTTTACATGGAATGCGCGATCACGCGTTTGCTGAAAGACGGCGAGCGTGTGGCGGGCGCGTTCGGTTACTGGCGAGAGAATGGGCGGTTCGTTGTTTTCAAAGCGAAGTCAGTTGTGATCGCCACGGGTGGAATCGGCAAGGCCTGGCGCATCACGTCAAATTCGTGGGAATACACCGGCGACGGGATGGCCCTGGCTTACGACGCTGGCGCCGAATTGATGGACATGGAATTCGTGCAGTTTCATCCGACCGGAATGGTTTGGCCGCCGGGCGTGCAGGGAATTCTCGTGACTGAAGCCGTGCGGGGCGAAGGCGGCGTGCTACGCAACAAAGACGGCGAGCGCTTTATGGAGCGCTACGATCCAGAGAGGGTGGATCTGTCCACGCGCGATGTGGTGGCGCGGGCGATCTACACCGAAGCGAAGGAAGGGCGCGGGACGGAACATGGCGGCGCGTATCTCGACATCTCGCACAAGCCGGCAGAATACGTGAAGAAGAAACTGCCGAGCATGTATCACCAGTTTCGCGAACTCGCAGACGTGGATATCACAAAAGGGCCGATGGAAGTTGGCCCGACGTGTCACTACATGATGGGCGGCATTCGCGTCGAGGCGGAAACTGCCCAAGCGAACGTGCCGGGACTGTTTGCTGCCGGCGAGGCCGCCGCCGGTTTGCATGGCGCGAATCGGTTGGGCGGAAATTCGCTTTCGGATTTATTGGTATTCGGTCGCCGCGCAGGTCTGGCCGCAGCCGCACATGCGAAAGAAGTCGGGACGCCGAACATTGACGACGCTCAGGTTGACGAAGCTACGCGTGAAATGCTCGAGCCGTTTGAGCGCAGCAACGGCGACAGCCCGTACGACGTGCATCACGACTTGCAGGAAACGATGCAGAACTACGTGGGCATCTTTCGCAGCGAAGAGGATCTCAAGCAGGGTCTTTCTGAGATCCAAAAGCTGAAAGACCGCGCGGCCAAAGTGCACGTTGACGGCTCGCGTCTTTTCAATCCGGGCTGGCATCTCGCTCGCGATCTGAAATCTCTGCTAACAGTTTCAGAAGCGGTGGCGTTGAGCGCCCTGGAACGCAAAGAGAGCCGCGGCGCGCACAGTCGGATCGATTTTCCGCAATACGATGAACAGTGGAGCAAGCTGAACAACCTCATCTCACGGGATGGGGCAGCGATGCGTTTGAGTCACGCACCGATCACGGAAATGCCTTCCGATCTTCGGGCGATCTCGGAAGAGACGAAATAAGGCTTTTTCCTTTATGCCTGACGCAACATTCAAAATCTTTCGCGGCGATCGAAACAACGGCGACCTGGTTGAATACCAGGTGCCGATTGCGCCAGGCATGGTTGTGCTCGACGCGCTGCATTACATCCAGGCGCACCACGCGCCCGATCTAGCCGTGCGCTGGAACTGCAAAGCTGGCAAGTGCGGCTCGTGCTCGGCGGAAGTAAACGGCCGCCCGCGCCTGACTTGCAAAACGCGTCTGGACGCTTTGCCGCTGGATCAACCGATCACGGTCCAACCGATGAAATCTTTTCCGGTGCTGAAGGATCTCGTCACCGACGTTTCCTGGAATTACCGCGTCAACAAAAAGATTCCGCCGTTCACACCCAAGCCAAACGTGGAATGGAAGATGGATCAGCGTGAGGTCGATCGCGTGCAAGAGTTTCGCAAGTGCATTGAGTGCTTTCTCTGCCAGGACGTTTGCCACGTGCTGCGGGATCACGATAAGCAGGAGCAATTCGGGGGGCCACGCTTCTTTGTGCGCGTCGCGGGCCTGGAAATGCATCCGCTTGACGGCTTGAATCGAACCGAGTTGCTGAAAAACGAACTCGGCATCGGCTACTGCAACATCACTAAGTGCTGCACCGAAGTCTGCCCCGAAGACATTCACATCACCGACAACGCGATCATTCCGCTGAAGGAGCGTGTGGTCGATGACTTTTATGATCCGGTGCGCTGGTTTTTGCGAAAGCTGTCTGGGAAAGGCCGCACTTGATAACGGCGCTTGTCGTGGGGCTTGGCTGTTGATAATCTCAGTGATATGGGACTCACTCCCGTTACGGTTGCCTTAAAGAGCTTTGGAGTTTCGAACGGAGCCTACGAAGCCGACTTTCTCGTGATTACTGGTGCTACAGATTGTCTTGCATCAGCTTCGGAGCTGAAAAAGATCGGCGTGCGGGAGGTTGGCAGGACAGCTTACGAACTTGCGAACGGCCGAGTCGAAGAGTATTCGTTTGGGCTCGTCGAGATCGCGTTATGGGAGAGATAACAGCGGGACGTGTGATTTTTGGTCCCGATGGTGTCGAACCCATCCTGGGGGTCACGGCGCTGGAATCAGTTGGGATCACGATCGATCCTGCAAGCCGCACTCTTAAGCATTTGCCGGCGATTCCGCTGAAGTAAGAGATTTTCAGTTGTGCACAAATGAATCAGGAAAAATATCCGCCTGGATGGGACGAAGAACGCGTGAAACGAGTTCTTGCTCACTACGAACAACAAAGCGAGGAACAGGCAGTCGCTGAGGACGAGGCTGCTTTTGAAAACAATGGCGCGGCCGTTATTGAGGTTCCCTACGAACTTATTCCGGCCATTCGCGAGTTAATCGCCAAGCACCAACCATAGGACCCTCTATCAGGAGTTATCCTAATGCCAGAGTTTGTAAAAGTTGCCAAAACTGACGACGTTCCTGTTGGCGCGGCCAGAATGGTCGAAGTCAACGGTAAGGAAATCGCGCTTTTCAACGTGGGCGGTTCGTTCCATGCGATCGATAACACGTGTACTCACGTCGGTGGCCCGCTCTCGGAAGGTGAACTGAGTGGCGTGGAGGTGACCTGCCCCTGGCACGGAGGCGTTTTTGACGTGACCACTGGCGAAGTGCTTGGCCCACCGCCGGGCCGCGCTGTGAATCGGTATAACGTTCGCGTCGATGGCCCGGACATCGAAGTCGAAGTTTAGAAGTTCACACCAGGAAACAAAGACACGAAGGTAGGCTCAGTGTTCTTGGAGCCTTCGTGGTTTTGGTCTTTTCAAATGGAACTAACACTCAAACCGATTTCGAAAGACGGCATTCCCGAAGCGATCTCAAAGGCGGAGCTGTATCGCTATCTGAACGAGCCGGGAGAAGCTGAATCGATCTGCCGGGACATCCTCGCCGCTGATTCCGAGAACCAAACGGCGCTGCGTTTGCTCGGTCTCTCGATCACCGATCAGTTCGGCGGCAGTCCCGCCGATCGCTACAACGAAGCGGAAACCGTTTTCCAAAGTCTGCGAGACGAATACGAGCGCTTTTACTACGCCGGAATTCTTCACGAGCGGCAAGCGAAAGCTCAACTTGCCGCCGGCCGTTCGCCGCACACAGTCGCGCCCTTATTCGAGGAAGCGCTCGCTTACTTTGAAAAAGCGGAAGCGATCAGGCCGCACGGAAATGACGACGCGATTTTGCGCTGGAACCGGTGTGTGCGCATTTTGCAAAGCCGGCCCGGGTCCGATTGGCAAAAACTGATCGCAACCTTCGACGCCGGCGACAGCCCGCCGATCTAATCCTGCCTTTGTTATACAAAGTACTTGACACGGCAGACTGGAGTAGCTTAGAGTCACCCTTTGATGACTGTTAGGCTTGCCCAGACGCCGCCGGAAGAACCGCCCGCGCTGCACGATCGCGCGATGGACAACCTGCGTTACATCCGTGAAACGATGGAGCGCGCATCGTCCTTTACCGCGGTGCCGGGCTGGGGCCAGGTCGCGATTGGCGTCACGGCGCTGGTCGCTACCTACGTGGCATCGCATCAACCCACGGCTCGCGGATGGCTGGGAACCTGGCTGGCGGAAGCGATTATTTCGCTTTTGATTGCGGGCTGGTTGATGGATCGAAAAGCGCGGGCCTCGGGCACGCCGTTGCTCTCAGGTCCGGGACGCAAAGTTGCTTTCAGCCTTTCGCCGCCGATGATCGTGGGCGCGCTCCTGACCGTCGTTCTGTTTCGCTCGGGGTTGACCGGGGCGATTCCCGGAATGTGGCTGCTGCTATACGGAACGGGCGTCGTCACCGGCGGCATGTACTCAGTCAGCGTCGTGCCAGTGATGGGCGTTTGCTTCATGGCTCTGGGCGCGGCGGGAATTTTCGCCCCGGCAGCGTGGGAGAACTGGCTAATGGCCGCTGGGTTTGGCGGCCTGCACATTATTTTTGGAACAATCATCGCGAGGAAACACGGTGGCTAAACAGCAAGCGTTAAGGCGCGAACTAAAAAAAGACCAAACTGAGAAGCAACGGTTGCGCGGCGTGCATGGCGGTGCGCCCCAGAGCATGCACGAGATCGATCGCCTGATTCACGAAAGGCTTCGGCTGGGAATCATCAGCGCGCTGGCCGTCAACGAATCGCTGACATTCAACGAACTGAAGCACACCATCAAGACGACTGACGGCAATCTGAGCGTGCACGCGCGCAAACTCGAAGACGCAGGCTACGTTAACTGTTCGAAGACGTTCGAAGGCCGCACTCCGAAGACTGAGTATCGCTTGACGGCTGCCGGCCGGCGCGCGCTGGAGCGTTACCTCGATCACATGGAGGCTGTAATCAGCCGGATGCGAAAGATGAACTAAGAATTCGCGGCGGTAAATTTTTTGCGAACTTGCTTTGCTAGGCAAAGCGCTTTGCCTTACTTCAAATTGAGAGGGAGCTCTTGGGATGAACACAAACGTCAATCTCGCGGCGCCGGTCGGCGTGCTGGCCTTTCTGGGAACCGGCTTACTTATTCTTGTGGCTGCTCTGGGGCTGGCTGGATCGCTGATCATGCGAAAAATTCGTTTCGCGAGAATCGTCCTGATAGCAATGCTCGTCATCGCGGGTGCTTACCTGGCTGCGATCCTCGGATTCTCGCTCGCCGGCCACGAAAAGATTCTCGCCCGCGGTGAAGAGAAACACTTCTGCGAGATCGACTGTCATCTGGCTTATTCAATCGCCAACGTGCGCCAAACGAAGACGCTTGGCAATGCGCCCAACCAGGCAACCGCGCTAGGTATCTACACGATCGTGACGATCAAAACTCGCTTTGAAGAAACTACCATCGCGCCGTGGCGAGGCAACGGCTTGCTTTATCCCAATAGCCGCGTGTTAACGCTGGTAGATGAACGCAGGAGCAAGCACATACCATCGGACGTGGCGCAACGCGCGCTTGATGCTTCGCAAACGAGCGTCACGCCGCTGACTGCGCCGCTGCGTCCCGGCGAGTTGTACACAACGGAAATCGTTTTCGATCTGCCGGCAGATGTGAAAAGCGCGACGCTGCTTATCAACGAAGGCGATTTCGTTACGCATTTCGTCATCGGACACGAGAATAGCTTCTTGCACCACATTGTCGCGAGGTAAGTTCGATCCGACAATGGCCACACTTAATCACTGATCATGTTCGAGTCATTCACAATACATCAACAACTCAAGAACGCATCCGCACCGAGGAGTACGTCTATGATAAAACGCATCGCCGCAATCACTTTCATTTTCCTTTGCACCGCTTTCGCCTGGGGAATTCTCGGGGCAACGATCTTCCAACGCACTTATGCGTCGGATTCCGAGTCAGAAGGTCGCGTCGCTTCGACGTGGGGCGCTCCGCAGAGCCAGGCGCCGCCAACTGCCTCTTTTGATGAGATGGTGCCGAAAAAAGAAGTGACGACTGAGAACGGCAGAAAGATCGAGACCGTAACTCAGGAGAAGGTTACGACGGCGCTGCCCCTGGAAAGCAGCCACATCAACGTCGATCTCAATCTCGAACATCGGCAGAAGGGTCTGCTCTGGTACAGCACTTACAAAGTTGCTTTCGGGGGCGCCTATTCATTTCGGAATACGAGCGACAAGGATCAGAATGTGACCTTTGCGCTCAACTTTCCGACGGCGCAAGCAATCTACGACGACCTCGTGTTTACCGTTGACGACGTTCCGGTCGCGTTGACGAATGCAGGGAACAGCGCCGGCGGCACAGTTCGCATGGCGGCCGGAAAGACGGCAACGCTGAAAGTTGGATACAAGTCTCAGGGCCTGAACGATTGGCGCTACAACTTCGGCAGCGGCACCAGGAGTAAAGGCGGCGACGAATCGCCGAACCGGGCGAGTGGTCAAGACGTGGCGCAAGTACGCGATTTTTCTTTGAAGATGACGACGAACTACAAAGACATCGATTTTCCCGACAACACACTTTCGCCAACTAAGAAGCAAGAAACGGGAAATGGTTGGGAGCTGAACTGGAACTACACGAACCTGGTTTCTGGTTACCAGATCGCGATGACCATGCCCGAGAAATTGCAGCCCGGACCGCTAGCCGGCCGCATCAGTTTCTTCGCGCCTGTCTCACTCTTCTTCTTTTTCTTTCTCATGCTCATCATTACAACCTTGCGCGGCATCGAGCTGCATCCGATGAATTACTTCTTTCTCGCCGCGGCTTTCTTTTCCTTCCATCTGCTGCTGGCTTATCTCGTCGATCACGTTTCGATTCACCTGGCGTTCGGAATCTGCTCAGCCGTGTCGGTCTTTCTCGTAGTGTCGTATCTGCGACTCGTGGTCGGAACGCGCTTCGCCGCCCGTGAAGCCGCGCTGGCCCAGTTCATCTATCTGGTGGCGTTTTCCTACGCCTTTTTCTTGAAAGGGTTCACCGGCCTGGCGATCACGATCGGTTCGATCATTACTTTGTTTGTGGTGATGCAGGCAACTGGAAAAATTCGCTGGAAGGATAAGTTCGCGGCGCCACAGGCGACGCCTTCAGAAAGCCCCGCTTAGTTTTCACCAGATGTTAGAATGCGGGCATAGACATGTCCGCGCGCAAACACGAAAGCAAGAGCGACCCCAAGCTCCGCGTCAAACGCACGCGTCAGCGTGAGGGCTTGGCAGTCTCTCGAGACGAATTTCTGTTGCTCAAAAAACCAAAAGGCGATTTGATTCTGGAGATCAGGGGCGAGCGGGTCTCGCTAACCAGTCTCGACCGCGTCTATTGGCCGGGCGAGAAAATTACGAAGTTCGAGCTGCTCTGCTACTACCTTCACACGGAAGCGTTCATCATGCCGTTTCTGAAAAATAGGCCGGCGATTCTGCAACGTTATCCGCGCGGAATTAAGGCGCCGATGTTTTTTCAGCAGGACCTGGAAAGCGCACCTGCCTTCATCAAGACGGCGCGTCTGATCAATCAGGAAGGACGCGAGATCCACTACGCCGTTTTCACGACGATCGGATCGCTTTTGCACTTCGTCAACCTGGGAACGATCGAGCAGCATCCCTGGCACTCGACCGTCAAGCACCTGGACAAGCCGGATTACTTGATGCTCGACCTCGATCCAAAAGCGGCGCCGTGGGAAAACGTTTTGAAAGTGGCTCTGGTCTGCAAAGAAGTCTTTGATGAGCTTGGTTTGCCTTCGTTTCCAAAGACTTCGGGCTCGTCAGGGATTCACATCTATCTGCCTTTGAAACCGAAATACGATTACGGGAAGATTGCCCGCGTCGCCGAAGCGCTCGCCGGCGAAGTCGCTCGCCGCGCAGCGAAGATCGCGACGATCCAACGCTCGCTCGCCAAGCGCCAGAAGGAGCAGGTCTATGTTGACGCAATGCAAAACGCGCGAGGCAAGACCATCGCCGCACCTTACAGCGCGCGCGCCAAGCCGAACGCGACCGTGTCGATGCCACTCACCTGGAAACAGATCGAGAAGGGCGTGAAGATTTCGGACTTCACAATCAAGAACGCGCCGAAACTGGTTGGGAGGAACGGTGATTCGTGGAAAGAGTTCTTTGAAAATCGACAGAATCTACGGCTGCGCTAGTTTTCGCTTTCCGTCGATCGCGTCCCGATAAGCTCCGCCCGTTACTTCACCAATCTTAATCGCGGCTTCGAATTCTTTCATCGCTTCGTCGTTGCGTTCGAGAAACGCGAGGATGCGGCCCATCGCTTCGTGCGCGCGCGAGAGCAATGCCTTGTCGGTTTCCGGCGATGCAGCTTGGGTTGCGAGACGATAGTTCGCCAGCGCGCGATTCAATCTTTGCGACTGCAAATCATCATCGGTTGTGTCGCGCGCCCACAGGCTGGCCGTTTGGCCGAGGGTGAACAATAAACGCGCGTCGCCGGGATTTTCCTGAAGCAAAGCCTTCAGACGGACTTCGGCTTCTTCGTAATTCCTGGTTTGCAGCAACGTTTCGATTTCTTTGAGGCCCTTCGTCAGCGCTGAGGCGTGTGAAGTGTCTGCCGCATCTCGACTCTCGGCGCCGGGATCGATCAGCCAGGTCGAATATGCGGGGTGGGCTTTGCGCGCGGCGAGCGAGCGAGCGCGAGCGTCGGCAGATTCCGCAAGGCGCTTGCTTTCGCGCGCGGGATCAAAACTCGCAACCATGTCGCCGAGAAAGTTCGCGATATCAAAACCCGACGCTTCGACGTCGCGCAACTGATCGGCGAAATAGAAATCAAGCAGCGCGCCTTTCTCGTAATCTTCGGTCAGGCGAGCAATCGTTTCGTCGCCGATCGCAGCGCGCGCGCCTCCGGCTTCTTTGGCGATGGCCGTGCGGCCGGCGTCGTCCCGGGCCTGCTGCAATCGCATACGTTGCAGGCCAGTGAGCTGGGCCAGCCGCTGCGACTCTTCAAAGCGCGCATCCGCGGCCGCGACCAAAGATCTCGACACTACCGTGAACACGTCGGGCGAGCTTTCACCTCCTGCTTTCGTGCGCGCGTCGATCAATTGCTTGACTTGCTCGCGACGCGCGGCGATCTCTTTGTTGAATTTCAGCACCAGCGGATCGATCACATACTGCACGTACGCGCGGCGCAGCTCAGACGAAGATGGATCCGTGCCTTCGGGAACGATCGCGTAATAGTCGTCGGCGATCACGCGAAAGTTAATCGCGCCAGGCGCCGCCATCAGATCGGGCACGATAAAGAATCGCCGTTCGTGCTGGCGAATAGAGTAGGCATCCTGCGCATTCTTCTTGTTATCGGGACTCTTCACACGCACGCGCTCGTTCGTCACCATGATCGGCCGCGTGTGCAGATAAGAAAGCACTGCGCGCACCATCTCTGTCGCCGGCTGGCGCAGGCGATCGCTCTCCGCCTGGGCGGCGTGCAGGTAAGAAACCAAACGCCCGTCAATTCCCGACTTCTTGTAGAACTCGCGCACCAGTGGTCCAAAGTCCAGCACCTCGAGCACGCCGGCGGGAAGTTCGTCAAAGTGTTCCGGCGCATCGAGCGACGGCGGAGGACCGAGCGCGTAAGCGAGCGAAACATAACGCGCCGCCTGATCGGCGGCCGTGGCCGGCGCCGGCAGTTTGTGGCGCTGGTAGGAAGTCTTGAGTTGCTCGCGCAGACCCTCATCCAGATTCATCAGGTCCTTTCTCAACAACGCGCGAAAGGCGGAAGGCTCTCGGCCCGGCGGCGTCGGATCGAAACCTGCGGCATCGAGGGCGGCCATCACAACAACGAGCCGAGCGTTCGGTTGAAAGCTGACGCCATACTCCGCGAGATTGAAAGGCGCGCTGTCACGCGTCTGAACGTTCGGCCCGGGCGACGCTGACCGAGACGGATTTGTCTGCGCGTGCGCAGCACAGGCTGTGACAGCGAGAATGATTAAGAAGCAATAATTTCTAAGCATGCTTTTGCGGATTCCCTGGTTGATGCGGCGTCGGAATTACCCAATGTTAACGGATGCGAGCCGGTGAACAAAATGCAGAAGTCAGATGTCAGAGACTGGAGGCCGGATGCCAAAGAAATCCTTTTTCAAGCAACGTCAGGAATCCAAAACGTCTGGCCATCCACCTCGACCCTCTTCAACCCTCTCTCAGGCAGCTCTGCTTCTTTCAAACCCAGAAAAGTGAAGTGCGGCAGATCGCTCAGCACGGTCTGAAACCAACCGTTATCCGCGAGAACTTCGCGCACTCGCGCATCAAGAAATTCATTGACGTCAAACGCCAGCATCGCGATGTGCTGCGAAGTGCCGGGCGCAGCAATCGAATAGAGCACGGATTTCGAGAAATCTTTGCTGAAAAAAATTCCGTCCCGCTCGAGTTCCAAAACTGCCGACACTTGTTCGTTCACTGACAGCACGCGCAGCGTTTCGGTTTGCGGCTGGGTCAGCCCTCCGGCGCGAATCCAATGATCCAGCGCCGGAAAGAATCGCGAGTTCCACAGCCGTACCGTGTCGGCGTAGCTACGTCGCGCGGCTTCGGCGCCGTCACGCGGCGTGATGTCCAGACCTTCGTCGCGCGCGGCCGCGCGTGCTCGCAAAAGCCCGGTCATCGCCGCGGGCTGCAACTCGATCACCGCATCGCCGATCGTTGTTGTCGCTCGCCCGGCTGCTTTTTGAAATTGTGCGACCGCATCCTCGCCCCCAAACACACACATCGGCGGCGGCATTACGGTCTCGTGCGCAACAAACATCGCGCCGTAATCGTGCAGCACGCGCCGCGCGATCTGATCCTCAGGCGGACAGATCTCTTCGATCTTTGCGCCGCGCTCATTGAGGGCGCGCTCAAGCGCCAGGTAAAAAGGTGAAGACTCGTGAACTTGATTGGCTGGTTCAGGCACTGATTTCATAATTGTCGGCTGCGGTGCATCATAACCGGCAGGTTCGCAACCATCAAATCCTGGTGGGAGGCAACGCAGCCGCTAGCATGCAGCCTGAAAGGCTGCGAGATAGTAGCCGGTGGTCGAAAACCACCGGGACGCGATTGAAAAGTGATTCGCACCCAGAAGGGGTGCGAGGAAGCGAGCGCTCTGGCACCACCTTCGGGGTGCGCATCATTTAACCACTCGTTACCGGAGGTCTCCGCGGCGCTACGACCTCTGGCTACTTTCGCGGCAACCCTCTGGGTTGCAGATGCCCCGATTTCAATTAACTCCGCTATACTTTGCGATCAAAAATGAACCCGCTCGACCTGATTCAGGAGATCATCGCGACTTATCGCCGGCACGGCTGGCAATTGCGTCGCGTGCTGCTGCGGCCTGAGACGCGCGCAGCCCTGGTTGCGCCCGAAGAAGTTTTCGAGAACGCAAGCACTCATGAAGCTGAGATTGACGCGCTATGGTTTGCGCGAGCGTCGCACGCTGGCCGCGAAGCCTGGGAGTTGCGTCTGATCGCCGAACAACGCTACGCCCTTTTTGAAGCTTTTGAAGCCGACGAGAGCGAAGAAGAACGGGAAGAAGTTAGACGTGAAATGGAAAATCGGATGCGGGGATACGCCGTCGAATAACGGCTTAGTCATTCTTTGCCAAGCTTCACGGGAATCTCAACTCGCTGGCCGCCGCGCATCACCACCATCTTAACGGTGTTGTAGGGAATAGTGCGATGGTCACGGGCAGTAAGCTCTGCAACCGTACGAATCGGCACGCCGCCAAACTCGATCACGATATCGCCCGCTTTGATTCCGGCGATATCCGCTGGGCCGTTCTGGCTGACGTCGTTCAACTGCACGCCGTAGATATTGGTTCCGGGAACTGGAACACGCTCCGCGTCGCTGTCATCGAAACCAAGATGGCCTTTACCTACCGGCCGGGTGTCGTAGGCGCGTTGTAGCTGATTGAAGTCCCCCGACGAAATCGTGCTTAGCCTGGTCGTTTTCGTCTCGCCATCGCGCGTGTAGATCACTTCGACGGTTTTGCCGACGGGCGTTTGGCGCAGCAAGTCCATCATTTCGCTCTCTGTTCTTACTTGATAACCGTCGAAACTCGTGATGATGTCACCACCAACTAATCCGGCTTTGTCCGCGGGCCCGTCCGGCGGCTCAACGACATTGAAGGTGACGCCGCCGTCTGCGCTTTTAACTGGACTGACGCCGACATAAGAACGGTTCACCACTGCGGTCGCCGCAGTTCGCGGAATGTTGCGCACGTTTTTCACCAGCATGCTCAGACCACCGCCGCTGGCGAAAAAGATCGCAATCGCAACCCACAGCCAAGTCATGCCGCGCATGCGTCGTCTGCGTGGGTAATAGACCGCCGAGCTGTCTGGCTGCGCCATCGGCGCACCGTAGAACGGAGTCGTCGCAGAAACTCCAGTCGCGGTTTGAGCGTTTGGCAGACGCACCGTCTCAGTGTACTCAGCCGGGCCTTCGCCGAGCCGATTTCCGCACGCGCGACAAAAACGCATTTCCTTAGGCATCGGCGCGCCGCATTGCGCGCAAACGACCGCGCCGTTTTGATCGGGCCCGCTGAAATGTTGCTGAGGCTGCATGACCAAATTTCCTGAGCTTAAGACGATAGTCGAGCGACTGGTGCACAATTATACGCCTAAGCGTCGGGAATGGTTGCGTGCAATTTGCTCCGGTTTACGAATGTGATTCGACAAAGTATAGTCAGACGACCTAATCGCCTGACGAAGGCTATCTGAATGGAAATCACCAGGGCCCTGTCGGCATTGCAGCCGCTTTACGGCAAAGGCAACATCGAGATTGTGACGCAGGATGGCCACCGCGTGCGCGGGGTCGTGCGCAGCTTGAAAATGACCCAGGCGCTGACCACGCCGAGCGTGAAAGTCGAACGCGCCGACGGCGAGGTTGTGAAGGTTCCGTTTTCCGCAATCGTCGAGATCATCAACCACAATCCACCTGCGTGAATGGAGCGCAGGCATCTTTGCCGGCGCCTTTCTTGACTTGCCCTCCCTTCCTGCTGCTTACTGCTCACTGCCTACTGCTTACTGTTTTCAAACATGTCTCTCGAATTCGCCGTTCATCATCCATGCGTTTTGCGCGCGCGCTACTCGGAGCGGCATCTGCGCGAGTGGGGCCGCCTCAGCAACCTGCACACGATTCTAACCACGGGTGACCGCGGTGCGCCGGGCGCCGACAAGGTCAAATGGATCGAAGACTCGGCCACAGAGGTCGAGCTACTGCAGAGTGAAACCGCCGTGTGCGCGAACTGTCCCGCGTGTCTGCCGTTGGACGCCGCCGGTGAAGGCGAAGCTGTCGGCTGCCTGGGCCGGATCAACTATCCCATCGACGCGCAATTTGAAAAGTTTCTCGCCGATCGCGTGCAGCTCGCGCTGGACACGATCGACAAAGTCGACCAGCCACGTCTGCTGCACATTCTCGTCGATCCGGAATCGCCGTTTGACGGTGAAGCATCCAAAGAGTTGCGGCGCGTGACAACTTCCGAGAGTTTGCGCTTCTTTGAATTGCGACTTCCGATCAGACTCACGCGCGACGGGTCGCATCTGACCACCGATCACGTGTTCGACCTGCTGGCTGGTTTTCGTTCAGAGGATGCCGAGCAGACGACTTACACGCGCGAGTTTCCGTTCGCCGCCACTGCTGACTATTACGACTTTCTCGATCTGATGCTGCGCAATGACGTGAGTGCATTGGAGCGCGAGCGCTTGCACGCGCGCAGCCGCAACTACGCGCAGTTCCTGCGGCTGCTGTCGGCGATCGAACGCGCGGAAGCGCTGGATACTCGCGTGCTGGTGGATTAGTGAAGCGACTACAATGGGGCGCCCACATCCTTGTGCGCGGGCATCCTGCCCGCATTTGTGGGATGCGCCGAGCTGAGGTCAGTACCACCTGCGTGAGCGGGTGGAGCCATCGGTCAACCCGCGAGTTGAGTGCTTGACCCACCCGCTCACGCAGGTGGTACTGACTTCATACCGCGTTTGACTGCTCACTGCTCACTGATTCTTCATCAACCTGCCTGAGGCTATCGAGGATCAGACTCGTGTTACTCGCCGATTCAATCGTGACCGGAAAAGACTGCAAGGCCTTCTGGAATTCAAACGCGCCGCCGGTCACTTCGACAATCTGGCGAAAGGCATCGTGGCCCGCGAGCTTGCCGCTTTCCGCGCCGACGATTTGGCCGTCATTAAAAAGCACGCGCCCCGCCTGCGCGTTGTTCGTCAGCACGAGCGCGCCCGTCAGACGCGAGTTCTCGATCGCCTGAATTGTGTCGAACACGCTGATCGTTGCCAGATCGCCGGCGAAGGCGGCTTTGTCGGGCTGTCGCTCGGCCGTCGCCGCCGACTTCCCGTGCAACTCCGGATGACGCGCGCGACGAATTGCTTCCAGGCCGGTTCCGATCGAGATGCGCTTGTCGAGCGTCTTTGCTTCCAGCAGACGATCGTGCGCGGCGTCGAAATCATCGCGCTCGATGTAGAGGCTGGCCAGCGCCAGACAATGACGCGCGGCTTCTTCGGGATGCTTGTGCGCCGCGGCCACTTCGCGCATGCGTTCGCGCAGGCGGATCGATCCCGGACTGCGGTCCAGCGCCGTGCGCATACGCTTCAGCGCCCGATCCGGCGCGCCGTACTTGATGAACAACTCGGCATCGAGCAGGGCCGTCTCGACTTCGCCAATCGCTTCTTTGTGATCGTTCCTCATGAAGGCTCTGGTCAGTACCACCTGCGTTAGCGGGTGGGTTCATCACGAAGGCTGGCAAATCTTATCACAGGCGCTTTTTTGGAGTGCGCTGACTTGTTACGCTTTGGTAAGCGACCGGTGAGTCGCGTAGCGACTCCATGAGTTTAGCCGGGGCTTTCAAGCCCCGGGACTGTGTCGCCCGTGCGTCCACATCAAAATCGGAAGGCAGCGACTGGTCGCCGCACTCAAAACTAGAGAGCTAGTCCTCGATTGTGGCAATCCACAGAGTGCCAGTGGGGGTTCTTCGCTGGATTCGCCTGACTGAATCCTTTATCAGTTCGGAACAAATCTGGATCTCAGGCGTCTGAGGTAATCAAACGCCGGAAGGAAGCCTTATGCGTAGAATCACTGTCTATTTTGCCACTGCTCTTTTCACCTTCATCGTCGGTACTTCTGTTGGGAGGACATGGAACTCGCTCCGCACGGGACCTCTGTTTGACGCATCAACTTCCGGTTCGGAGGGAGAGTTAGGCCATATGCCATCTTCCGCGGTCGAACGGGAACTCGTGGAGATCGAACGCCAGTATGACATCGCTCAAACAAATCAGGACGCCGCTTTCTTCGAGAGAGGCTCGAAACGGATAACTTCATCCTGACCTACGCGGATGGTTCGACTCTGACGAGGGCACAGGACATTGCCCTCATGAAGAGCTGTGATCCGAGGACAAAGTACGTTAGCGATGATCTGCACGTGCAGCTCTTTGGCAATGCGGCAATCTTGTCTGGGCGACTGACAGAGATCAGTCCCGCGGGAAGCCGAGACAGTTGGCGATGGTTGGACTTGTTCGTCAAGCGCAATGGACGTTGGCAGATTCTAAGCACGACCAATGTTGATTGGTAATTCTTTTCCAGACATAACTAAGATTGATTGGAATTCCTGACGACTACTGGCTGCTGGCTGCCTCTTGATTTCTGCCTACTGCTTAGTGCCTACTGCCTACTGTTCTACCATGTCCGCCATCCAAACAGACTTCGATCGCCTCGCAGTGCTCGACGCTGAAGGCTGGACTCAGAACAATCACTATCACAACTTTCTCTTGCGGCACATTCGCAATGGCTGTCAGAACGCACTGGAGGTCGGCTGCGGCACGGGAGCGTTTGCTCGGCGTTTAGTTGAGCGTGCACAGCACGTCGTCGCACTTGATCTTTCGCCAGAGATGATTCGCGTCGCCCGCTCGCGATCCGCGGAGTTTCCGAATCTTGAGTTTCACGTTGCCGATGCCATATCGTGGGATTTCCCCGCCGCACATTTTGATTGCATCGCCACCATCGCGACCCTGCATCATCTGCCGTTGCGTGAGATGTTATTGAGAATGAAAGAGGCTCTGAAACCCGGCGGCATTCTGATTGTCCTCGATCTCTTCGAGCCCGAACGAAGCCTTTTCACAGCCGCAGGCCTGCTCGATACTTTTCTGAACATCGTCGCCATGGGTGTGAGCGTCAGCCTGAGACTGATTCGCAACGGTCGCTTGAAGCCGCCTCGTGAAGTGCGCGCCGCCTGGGCCGCACACGAACAGCACGATTCCTATCCAAAGATGAGTGAAATCCGCGCCCTCTGCGCCGACGTTCTCCCCGCCGCGAAAGTCAGGAAGCATCTGTTGTGGCGGTATTCGATCGTTTGGCAGAAGCCCAAGCGTTAGGGAGCGCGCTAATGAGGTCAGTACCACCCCGACCTGTCGGGGTTAGCGGGTGGGTCTCGTGCATGCGGCTTTGCCGCCCGATGTGCGGAAGGTCTCTGACCTTCCCGACGCTTGACTCATTTCTTTTGGGGCTCCGCCCCCACTGCCCACCGCCCACTGCCGTTGCTATACTCCCGACCATGCGCCGCACCGCTTTACTCATTACCCTAATCCTGTTCGCGTCCGTTCCGGCAACACTGCAAACCCCACAGAGCCCGTCCCCGATGGTCGATCACACGCGACCGCATCCGCGCATAACGGAAACGGAAGCGAACGGCCGCCGCGTGGATTTGAAATCGCTGAAGGGCACAAGGCTCTTCATCGGTCCGCGCGTCAACCCAAACCGGCCAGTGCCTTTGCTGATTCATTTTCACGGCGCGCCGTGGTTGATCGAACAACACGTCGCTCGTTACCTGCCGCGCGCCGCTTTGATCACCGTAAACCTCGGCGCCGGTTCCAGTGCTTACCGGCGTCCTTTTGAGCAAGCCGATCTATTTCAGAACCTGCTGAGCGAAGCTGCAGAAACATTGGGCGCGAAACGCGGCTGGTCCTCGATTACACTCACGGGCTTCTCCGCCGGTTACGGCGCGGTGCGCGAGATCCTGCGGCGGCCGGAGAACTTCGCGCTGGTAAATAACGTGCTGCTGCTTGATGGTATGCACACGATCTATTCACCCGAGGGCAAGTTGCTGGCCGACGGCGGCACGATCCAGGCGTCGGACATCGATGTGTTCGTTAACTTCGCCCGCGAAGCAGTAGCTGGCAGAAGAGCAGTCGGTGGGAGAAAAACTTTTGTGTTCACGCATTCCGAGATCTTTCCCGGCGCCTACGCCAGCACCACTGAGTGCGCAGACTATCTGCTGTCTCAGCTCGCGCTTAAAAGACATCCAAAATTAGTTAACGCCCCGATGGGAATGCAACAACTGAGCGCGGTAGATGCGGGCGGCTTTCACCTGCGCGGCTACGCGGGCAACTCCGCGCCCGATCACGTAGATCATCTTCAGGCCATGCCGGCGTGGTTTGGGTTGGTATTTGGAGCGCGCTTAACTAGGTTTGGAGTGCGCTGACTTGTCAGCGCTTTGGTCTTAGGCGACTTGTCGCCGCTCTCAAATTAAGTAGCAAATATTCTTACTTGCCAGCCCGAGTATACTCGCTGGCAATAATGTCCATCGATTGGCCCCATGCCCCTGTCCACCGGCTGGATTCCGACGGCATTTACATGGTCACGGCCGCGACGCTCCACAAGGACCATCTGTTCGCAGATGCGGGCAAGTTAACATTGCTCGAACACGGCTTACTCTCGCTGGCGAAACAGTATCAATGGCAGCTCGAGGCCTGGGCGGTCTTTACGAATCACTATCACTTTGTCGCGCGACGTAAGGATGAATCAGCGAGTTTGAAAAAACTGCTAACGCATCTTCATGCCAATTCGGCACGGGAACTCAATCGCATGGACGGGAAGATCGGTAGAACGGTGTGGTTCAATTTCTGGGACACCAAACTTACTTACGAACGCTCCTATCTGGCCCGACTCAACTATGTTCACCAGAATCCTGTAAAGCATGGGCTGGTGGCGATGGCCAATCAGTATCGCTGGTGTTCCGCGGCATGGTTTGAACGAACGGTTTCGCCGGTGATCGTCAAAACGATTTATGGTTTCAAGACGGACAAGCTAAACATCCATGACGATTTCTGATTTTATTTGGAGTGCCTGGTTAATTTGGAGTGCGCCAACTCGTCGGCGCTTTTCCGGAGTCCTGTCAGCACACTCTTCTAACAAGAAGGCGGCGACCAACAAGAAAAGCGGCGACAAGTCGCCGCACTCCATATTTCGCCCCTCTGTTTTGGAGTGCGCTAATTAGATGTGGAGTGCGCTGACTTGTCAGCGCTTTGGTAAGCGGCGACAACTCGCCGCACGGGTCGCCTCGCCCGGCGAGAGAAACTTCTCGATTCGTTTCGACAAAGCCGGAGCCGTCAGCTTTCCTCTCTGCTTTGTTCGCTTCTGGCTTCGCAATCCTTTATTGGAAATACCGCGTAATCTCAGAGCCGATCCATTTTCCAACCGGGACAGAGACGCCATTCCCGATCATTCGGTAGGCATCGTTATTGTTCCCCGCGAAAGTGAATGTGTCAGGGACTCCCTGCAGCCACGCGTATTCTCGCACCGTGTAGGGCCGCGCGCCGCGCGGAAAACGTCGGTCCGCAACCAGCCTCGTGCTCAAGTCTTTGGCGTAATGCGCAACGCAGGTGGGTGCGATGTCCCCGCGTTCCGGATCGCTGATAATCGGTCGGTCTCGATATGCCCCAGCGAGGCGCCTGCCCACGTAGTCAGGGATGTGCGGCGCGGGCTCAGGTTCAAGTATCTCTCTTAGTGTGACGGCCCTTTCAGCCGCAGGCTCGCGCCAGGCGAAGTTTCGCCGGCTGCCAATCATGATTAGCCTGTCTCTCTTTTGAGGCAACCAGATCGAAGATTTGACCGGACAGGCAACATGTACGTAGTAGTCCGGGAGCTTCGTCATTGCCTCCATGACGACAGGGAATTTCTTCATGCCCGGAACATTCTCGACCACGTAAAGCTCGGGCCTTCGGATAGCAACGTGCCGGAAGAAATGCAGGAACAAATCGTCTCCGGTGCGCACACCGTGAATTGAAGCGATTGGAGAATACTTTGTGCATGGATAGGTCGCCACCATCACCTGGCATTCCTTTTCCGAACTGACGAGCTTCTTTGTGATGTCGCACTGGACGACTTCGTGAGAGAAGTTTTGACGCAGGGTGTCGCAACAGAGAGCCTCGATCTCAAAGCTTTGCTGCAATGTCAGACCGCCAGACTGGAGGCCGATGTCCATGAGCCCGGCGCCAGAGAAGTATGTGTTAGCGAGAATAGGGATCATCAGAACAGGTCCACAGCCAAAAGCAGAATTCATTGTGATTCATTCCGCTTGGTCGTTGCCATGGTTTCGGGATACTACCCAGGCAGGTTTGCGTGGCGCAAGTACAATATTTTGCGGCGGCGCTGCCATTCGACTTACTATGGGGCCCATTCCTTTGCGCTCGCACCAGATACGCCAACTCAGTTACACTGCGCACATGCCCAAGGCACCGAGCGTGAAATGGACGCGGGAGCATTTTCTCATCGCGTTGAATCTTTATTGCAAGCTACCGTTCGGTAGATTCGATCGCAACAATCGGCTTGTCATTGAAGTTGCGTCGAAGATGGGGCGCACGCCTAGCAGTTTGGCGATGAAGCTCAGTAATTTTGCGTCCCTCGATCCGGTACAAAGAGCGAGAGGAATAAAGGGACTGTCAGGAGCCAGTAAACAGGATCGGGATATGTGGAGCGAATTCCATTCCCATCTAGAGACTCTTGGACCAGAGAGCGAGCAGCTCTTGCACGACCTCTTCACAAAGGATAATGATCGCGAAGTAGACTTCTTGGAGCGCGATAAGATCCGGCTTGAACCATCAACAAAACCCCCGTCAGGCCCAACCGAAGCGAGGGCGTTAGTTCGGGTGCGCCGGGGACAGCAGTTCTTCCGACAAACAGTTCTCAGTGCTTACGGAGTGCGTTGCTGCATAAGCGGCATTAACGTGCCGCGTCTTCTAGTCGCAAGTCACATCAAGCCTTGGCGCGATTTCCCGAAGGAGCGACTTGATCCCCGCAACGGGCTTTGTCTTTCAAGTCTTCATGACGCAGCTTTCGACTCGGGGCTTATTACGCTCGATAAGAACTTAGCTCTCGTTCTGAGCAAGCAACTCAAGCGATTCTTCCCACTGCGAGTCTTAGAACTGAATTTTGTTCCTTTCGAGGGACGATCAATCCATTTGCCAGACAAACTTGCCGAACCGGATCCAGCGTTCGTTCGCTTCCACCGAAGAAAGATTTTTCAGGACTAACAGCTCCATCCCCATTTGGCACGAACGCATATTACCCTCGATGCGGCCCGACGTCTGCGGCCGATCGTCTACAATTTTCGGAATGCGGGAAACTCCGCCCCCGATCACGTAGATCATCTTCAGGCCATGCCGACGTGGTTTGGGTTGCTGCCGGTTAGGTAGATGTGTTAGCGGTTCTGGAGAAGACCCGATTATTACAGAATGAGAGGGTCGGCCTTGAAACTTAAGAGCTCTTCTGCGATTGGATTTGACCTCGGGGTTAGCGCGATCAAAGATTAAGCCTTTCCGTCAGCCACGGAGTTTAACCGCTCTCGAGGAGTGTTCCAAAAGGGATGGCGACAAAGAGAAGTAAACCTGGAAACCTACACCTTCGAATCGTTGAAGTAATGCAGCGATTCCCTGAAGGAATTACCGGAGGTCAGATTAGACAAGAACTTGACAAGGAGGGATTGCGACCTGAGGACCAAACTCATCTCGATCGGCGCAAGCGGGAGCTCAAAAAATGGTTTGTAATCGGAAAGAGAAAGTCTACCGTGCTGATCGAAGGCAAGAAGCGCACTTTGTTTCTATATACGTACAAAGGTGAAAGAGAGAGCGTTGCTGATGAAGGATCGATTAGTCAAAAGCTTAGGGCGCAAATCATTGGCGATGCTAACGGCAGGTGCCAGATGTGCGGCAAGACGATCGAGAAGGATGGAATTACTCTGGTTGTGGATCACAAGAGACCTCGAGATTGGGGTGGCACTAATGACCCTCAAAACCTGTGGGCAATCTGCGAGGAATGCAACGCGGGAAAGAAAGCATATTTTTCGTCGCTAAGTGCGGATCCCGAAATGATGAAGAAGGTGATATCCCATGAGAGCGTCCACGTCCGCATAGGGGAACTACTCAAAGCGATCGGCGTCGGGAATCGCACGCCATCCGTACTTCTTGAAATCGTGGCCGATCAGGACGACTGGCAAAAGCGGCTTCGGGAATTGAGATACTCTGTTATAGGCTGGGAGATCGACAAACAGCTCTATAAAGGTCCTTCCGGTAAGAAACAATCAGACTACATTCTTAGAAACCACAAGCCTTGGCCCGAGGATCCATCAGGAACGATCCGGCGATTTGAACAGGATCGGGAGCGTCTGAACAGGATCCGTAAGAAACATTAGCTGGCGAGAAACTTCGATAGGTTTCGGTTCAATCGTTTAAGATCGCCGCCTTCACATTCCCAAACAACAAGAACCCTCCATCCGAGCGCTTCGAGCTCTTGAGTATTCTTCTTATCACGCCGTCGATTTCTTTGAAGCTTCGGACGCCAGTATTCCATCCGGGACTTTGGGATATGAGAATCGACGCACTTGCCGTGCTGATGCCAGAAACATCCGCGAACCTCAATTACCTTCCTGAGCCTACCAAAAACAAGATCCGGTTTGCCGGGCAGATGCGAAACATGTAAGCGGAAACGGTAGCCCATCGAGTGAACCAAGCGGCGAACCGTCAACTCTGGCTGCATCCCCTTGCTCTTGATGCGGCGCATGTTCTCGCTCCGCCGCTCGCGCGTGATCGTATCTGTCACTTCAGACTTAACCAGCAGCGCGCACCAGTCTGCGTGACGCGCTAAGGCATGACTTAAGTTGCTCCGCAAATGCTCGTGCGAAAGGAGGCGGAAATGCATTGCCAACTTGCCGGTACGCTTGTGTTTTTCTGCCCACAAAACTCCAATCGTTTGGAAAACCTTGGAGACGAGCGACCATGCGGACTGTTAATCGGGGCATTCCTACAAAATCCGCACTAGGCGGCTCATCTGCGATTCCCCTTCCATCAACCCCAAGAGCCGCCCAAGCTTGCCTCGCCCTCGTTGGCCCAAGATCGGGCCCGCCATGTTTTAAGGAGCCGCCAACAATTGTAGGGGCTATTTCGTTAGCGCGGTCGCGCCAAGCCGAGGCACCTTTCCAACCGTTTACAGCCATGAGGTCATAAAGTACTTGTCCGACGGTGGGTGGCGGCGTCGACGAGCCTTCGGGCCAGGAAAAACGATCTGAATACTCTTTGCGCACCGCGACAAGTACGGCCCTGGGCCTGAGCTGCGGAACCCCAAAATCTGAGGCATTCATAAGTCTCCAATCAGATTCGTAACCTAGCTTTCTTAGCTCCATCTTTATGTACTTACGGTATTCATCAAAAGCAGCATCTAGTATGCCTCGAACGTTCTCAATCATGACCGCTCTAGGGCGTACTTGATCCACAAGACGAACGGTCGGCGGAAACAGATTACGCTCGTCACTTTTGCCAAGCTGCTTGCCCGCGACCGAGAAAGGTGGACATGGAACGCCGGCAGAAATCATGTCTACTCCCTTAAACGCCGTCCCATCGAACGTATTAAGATCTTCTTCTATAACGTTCCACTCCGGGCGATTCAAGCGGAGTGTCGAACAAGCATTCGCATCTTTTTCAAGAAGTCCTACATGTTCGACTCCGGCCTGCTCGAATCCCAGAGCTTGGCCCCCACCTCCAGCACATAACTCCAAAGTAGCTAGTTCAGGGAAAAGTTTTCGTGCATGTGTGCGAATCCTATTCATCCATCCTCCAACCGCAGTTTACCACCACCCAAGGCACTACTCACTGTCTGAGGCGTCTTTTTTGTTGTCAAAAGAATCAGATTCTATCAAACGGATCAAGTAAAGATCTTTATCGACAGTGGGCAACTTCAGCTAAGGCATTGGGGCGGTCGGTTTCGCGGCTTTGCCGCCGTGCGGTCAGGCTTTGCCTGACCGTGAACTTAACCTTCAGTTTTCAAGGCGAGGCTGCGCCTCGCCGTAGCTTTGAAGCAGGAACGACTTTCATTCTTGATCGGAAAACCGTAACGGCCTCGGCGGCCAATTCCGCCGGGTAGGCGAACTTTTCGATCAGCTTCTCTTGCGTTCTTCAAGAATGAAATCTGACGTGAGCAGCGTATGCCGCAGGACGCAGTGTTCAAGCAGTTCATGGCACACGCCGCGGGCAATGAGGGCGGCGATTAAGACGTTCGTATCCAGGACGATCTTCACGAGACTAGATCGAAAACATCCTGATCGGCGAGGTCCTTGCGTTGTGACATCATGCGGTCGCGAAGATTACGAAACCGGCGGATGAAAAGATAATCCGATAACGCCTTCTCAATAAGCGCGCTCTCAGACAAACCCTCTTCATTGGCCGCGTCATCCAGAGCGTTCCTGGTATCGTCCGGCAGACTAATCGTTATTGTCTGGCTCATGGTAATTGTTCCTTCGCAGTGGCTGGTATTGTATCTGAACCATGCGCGAAGCGTGAAGGGGGAGCCGTCGTATAGGCGCGGCTACTACCTTTGCTCGTGATTGGAACTCGTTCTGTCGCCCGCTTCGCGGGCTGATCTTCTTTTGTGTGATTGCGTACCCAGCACTGAAGTGCTGGGCTATTGTCATTCGTCCGCTACGCGGACGACTACTGCCTACTACCTACTGCCTACTACCTACTGTCTACTCTCTACCGTCTACCTTCCCCCATTCTGGAGCTCGATCATCCATTGGGGATACATCACGGGCGGTGCGGTCGTGCGCGAGAGGTGCTCGACTTCTTCCGGACTCAACTGCAAATCCGCCGCTTTCAGATTGTCTTCCAACTGCGACATCTTGTTCGCGCCGATGATGATCGAAGTAACGCCGGGTTGAGCTAACAACCACGCCAGCGCTACCTGCGCGACGCTCGCGCCTTTCGCTTTCGCAATCTCGTCGAGCGCGTCGATCGCGTCAAACTTTCGCGCTTCGTCGATCGCCGGAAATTGAAAGTTAGTGCGCCGCGCGCCCTCGGGGGTTGGATTGTCGCGCCGGTACTTGCCCGAAAGAAATCCGCCGGACAGAGGCGACCACGGCAGCACGCCGACATTTTCTTCGCGACAGAGCGGCAGCAACTCGTGTTCGAGATCGCGTCCGACCAATGAATAGTAGGCCTGGAGCGAAACGAAGCCGGCCCAATCTTTCTCCTGCGCCAGCACCAGCGCTTTCATCAAATGCCGCGCCGACCAATTCGAGCAACCGACGTATCGCAGCTTGCCCTGGCGCACGAGGTCGTCAAGCGCGCGCAAAGTCTCTTCCATCGGCGTGAGCGAATCCCAACCGTGCACCTGATAGAGATCGATGTAGTCCGTGCCCAGACGGCTGAGGCTGTGCTCGACAGAAGAAAAGATATGCTGGCGCGACAGACCGACGTTGTTCACATCACTCGTGCCCGCGGCTGCGCCTTCGCTCATCGAGCCGCGCACTTTCGTGGCAATGACGATCTTGTCGCGGGCGACGCCGGATTCCTTCACTGCCTCGCCCAGAACCTCTTCCGAGCGGCCGTAGGAATAGATGTCCGCGGTGTCAAAGAAATTAATGCCGGCATCGAGCGAGCGCGCGACCATTGCGTTCGCGCCCGCCTGATCGACAACGGCGATGTTCAGAAAATTATCGCCAAAGGTCATCGTGCCCAGGCACAACTCGGAAACTTTCAGGCCAGTGCGGCCCAGTAATCTGTAGTTCATGGCTCAATCGTAAACCACTGACGCGTAAATAGTGAATCGTGAAGGGTAAAGCATCTTGACGAGTTACGATTCCTATAAGAACTCGACGTGGTTCATCATGTCCGCGGGGGTTAGTACGTCGTAGAGAAGCATGATTGCTCTGATCAGTTCACCAATTGAAGAACTCGGACTGGCGTAAGCTATTCCGGAATGTACGACGCCGCGGCTGGCAATAACGAGGAAATCGGAATCCATGGTTACTATTACTCTCTGCTCAGCAAGCGCGAACGAAAGTTGTTGCGGATCAGCCAAGCCCGATCTTCTCGCCGCCTGCACGGTTAAGACATCGACGCCGCGACGCCGCAAACCCTCCGCGACCGCGCTCGGGACATGCTCGTCAAGATAGAATTTAATCTGCTCCATTGAGCAGCTTAGTCTTCAGCTTTGAGGGGAACGATGCGCGCAGCTGCTGTGCGATTTCGTCATTGCGCCAAATATCAGTGCGTATCTCGTCCACGTTATCAAAGTAGTAGGCGAGGGCTGCGTGAACGTCACTGAGATTTAGGCCCGGGTAGACTGCAAGAATCTCATCCGGACTCATTCCGAGATCCTCGTGGCGGATCACTATGTCCATTACCCGTATTCGATGGCCCGCAATGCAAGCCTTGCCGCCACAAACGTCCAGATTCTTCGTGATGCGATCTGTTATGACAGTTGCCATGGTCGTACGCTGCGTGGATTCTAACATGAAGCCAGCCGTTCGGCAGGGGCTTTTTGTTTCCCCGGGCGTCCTCTCTGTCCTCCGTGGTGAAATTTGTCTCGCAAGTAGTCAATTCAACCACGGATACACGGAGAACTAAAAATCCAGACGCACTCCCAGACGAATCTCGCGTGGGCGCAGGTGCGCGTGGGTCGGCCCACTGACCCGTACCTCGGAGGGTCCATGCAAGAAATAGCTCAAGAAATAGTTATTGACACCGGCCTTCGGCCAAATCTATAGTTTTTCCAGTTGCACCGTAGCGTGCGGCTCACCCCCGAACCTCTCAACAGCGATTCGATCGCCCCTTTTCCTCGAAAGGACAATCATGAATATACTCCGCGCTTCGCTACTTCCGCTGCTTTGTCTTCTCGGCACCGCGACGTTTGCGCAAGACCGCAGCCAAATAATCTGCAAAGGCTTGCCTGTTCCCGCAGGCTTCGTCATCTCTGGCGAGACGCTTACCGATTCCTGCAACGGCACAGCCTGGATCATCAAACGCAAACGCGGGGCGCCGCTGGCGCTCGATCGTGTTAGCTCATCTGCGTCGGACAATGCTTCGCTCGCCGAGCCGAATGAGACCATCGCCTCAGGTCAGTGTGATGCGTTTCAGCAGACGATCAGGAACACTTACAACTTCAGCCCGGCGCTCATGAACGATGCCGAACTGAAGGTTGAGTCTGCGAAGTTGGATGTCTTTTGGAATAAGGTCAGACAGTCGCGCGCCACGCTTCTCCCGTGCCTGCGAAAAGCGCTCAAGGAAGCAACCTCGGGTTCCTTCTTCAATATTGACGGTAGCATGCTGCTCGTCGACATCGATCCGTCCGGTGCTTCAAAAGCTCTACAGGTGCGAAACTTTATCAACGCCGATCTGGATGGAACTAGTCTTGAATATTGGGTAGGCACGATGGCGCATCGCGGCGTCGAGGGCTTTGATACGTCCGCAGCCGGCGCCAAATGGCTGTCATATCCAAAAGCGAAATACAATCTCTCGATGCACGGAGGCTTTCCGGTTGATTCCTTCATCGGTGCGGTCTTCATCTTTGGCAGCATGGATGAGGATTTGGCCACGCCCGTCCTGCTGCGGATCGCGAATCAGCCTGGACATCCGCACCGCGACGACGCGTTGGCGATACTCATGAGTCAGGCCACGCCTGCATCTCTGCGCGCCTTGAAGCAAGTTAATCCCGCGGGCTTCCCGGCTGGGACGAGTCAATCAATCCGCGAGTTGTTAGAAAATCCAAACCTCCTGAAGCCGCGTGCACATCCGAAGCTAACGCGCGAAGAACAACTGATAGCGTTTCAGGGCATTGTCGATGGAGACTACTCCGCTTTTCGTGAGATGGTTTTGAAAGCGCCGGACGGCGAGGTCGATGCAGTAGCGACTCTGCGGCCAGAGGATATCCCACTCGTGCGCCGCGCCCGCCGCGCTTCAATCTCAAGATGCAATCAACATGCGCTGAGCGATTACGCGAGTTTTACTAAGATCCTGTGGGCTCTGACATGGAAGCCTGAGCTGGTGAAGTAGCTCAAATTATTTCAAGCGACTATCTCTCACGCCTTCAGCATGAAGAAGACGCCCTTGCGCACGCGCGGGCTACTGCCTTTGGGAAGACCCACCCGCTAATCCCGAGACGTGTCGGGAGTGGTACTGACGACTGACAACTGCCTTTACCCCGTGAGATACGGCTCGCAATCTCGACTGACGTACCAAAGTACTTATCTCACGGGGTGAACCGTTCAAAAATCCAGACGCATTCCCAGACGAATCTCGCGTGGGCGCATGGTGCGTGTGGGTACCAGGAAGGAATCGAGGAATGACTGACGTGACGCGGCCGAAGACGTTGGGCTGAACGAGCTGAAGTCGATGAACTCGCTGCCAAAGCTGAACACAGTTTTGTTCATTACGTTGTTGAATTCGACCACGGGGCGCAGTCGAACCTTGTCGCTCAACTTAAACTCGCGCGAGACGCTCAGATCGAAAATGAATTGACCCGGGCCGGCGCCGGCGTTGCGCGGCAGGTCGCCCGTCTGGCCGATCGTCGGCTGCGTGAACTGATTAAGGATCGAGGCATCGATTGTTTGACCGGGCCTGCGCCACACGAGCGTGCTCGGGTCGCCGTTGAAAAACGGCCGGTCATTCCCGATGTCGTCGAGGTTTCGATCCGCGCCGCCCAGCCCGATGTTGAAAGGCGCGCTGGAAGCGATCCGCAAAACCGGCGAGATGCGCAGCCTGGCCAGAGACTTCGGCGTATCGATCGTTGCGGAAAAAGCAAAGCGATGACGGCGATCCTGCAGGCTGCGCGAGCGCTCACTCCGAAAATCGCCGGCAATCAACGCGTCGGAAGTGTTCACGATGCCGTCGTCTGTCAAAAAAGAGAGCGTGTAGACGGCGCGGAACGAAACGCTCGCGCCATTCTTTCCCTGGCGAAATCGATTGCGGACCTCGATCACCAGGCCGTGATAGAAACTGTTGCCGACAGGAATCAGTTGCTCGACTTCGCCTTTTGACGGATCGGGACGGAAAGGATTCAACGCGGCCAGCGCTGTATTCACCGAGGTCGTCGACGTCGTGGAGTTGAGATTGACGAGCGAGATCGGCACGCCGAATTCCACGATGCGAACCACGGAATTGGGATTCGCCGGGTCGGGCGGCACCAAAACGAAGCGCACCAAATCACCGGCCGTCGAAGTATTCAGCAGCGGCCGCACGCCTCCGGGGACATTAAGAAAATTTGCAAAGTCGTGCGACGCCAGATAAGTGGTGAAGTTCTTGTATCCCTTCGGCAAGGCCGGTGCGTTCACGTTGAACTCGCGCCACAGATGCAGGCCGCGATTCCAGGTGTAGTTCGCTTCAAAGACCATGTTGCGGCCGATCTGACGCTCGAAGCCGACGTTGGCTTGATAGCTTTCCGGAATGCGCAGGTCTGGATCGAGACGGCGCAAGACTCCTCCACTGGATCCTCCGGTGCCCGTGTTTCGTACTCCGAATTGTTTGACCAGCGCGGAGTCAGCCGTGAGCGTTTGCGGGAAGTGAAGATTGGCCGCGATGAAAGCGCGACGTTGCGCGTCGGTCAGGACTTTCCCGGTTGTGGTATCGACGAGCGCGTCTGTGTCGAGAAACAGTTGCTGATTGCCAAACGTGAAGTCGTCGATCGTGCGCAGCAACACGCGATTGTAAAAGATTCCGGCGCCGCCCCGAATCACCGTCTTGCCTGATTTGAAAGGATCGTAAGCGAAAGCGACGCGCGGCCCAAAGTTGTTCAGATCGCGCAGAATGTTTTCGTCTTCCCAGCGCACGCCATAGCTGAACGTCAGATTCGGCTTCAGCCGCCATTCATCCTGCGCGAAGATGCCGATGTAGGTATTGTGCTGCGTCGAAGTCGTCAGGAAGTTTTGCCGAAAGCGGCTGGGAGTGTTTAGGAGAAAATCGCCCGCGCTGTCAAAGTCCCAGGTGCCGGTCGCGTCCGAAAGATCGATGAAGGTTGATTTGATTCGTTGAATGTCGCCGCCAAACTTCAGCGAGTGCGGGCCGTGAACGTAGGAAAAAATCTCCTGAACCTGAAAGCGCGTTTCGCGGCGGTTAGTCGCGCCGCTGGTTGAAGTCCCGGCGACCAGCGTTCCGCTCACCAGCTTCAAAGGATCGTTGATACCGATGAGCACGACCGGCGTCGTCGTACCGCCTGTCGCTTCGACCGCAGGAGTCAGACGCGAAAACTGAAAACGCGTCTGGGCGACGGCTTTGGCAGAGAATACATAGTTATCCGAGTAAGAGATCGCGTCGGTATTGCGCGTCTTGCCTTCGAGCGCTTGCGCCAGACGGTTGCCGCCGCCAAATTGTCGCAAATTGTTCAGTCGGCCCAGTTGAAAAACGAAGGAACCATTGTGCAGGTCCGTGAAGGTGTGATCGACGCGGGTGGTGAAAATATGATTGCGCTGCGGAGTGCTGACCCCAGTGATAAAGGGCGCGACCGTGGCGCTGATCGCCGGCGACGAAGCGTTTTCCAATCGCTGACCCGATAGAGTGGTTGGTGCGGGCAACGGAAACAACGGGTTCTGCTGCACCGGCACCAGCGTATTAATCAACGTCGAGTCGAGCAGCGTGTCGTACTCGTAAGCGGTAAAAAAGAACGTGCGATCGTGGCCGTTGAAAAGCTTCGGAATTACGATCGGGCCACTCAGCGTGAAGCCGGGATCCTGCTCCTGCAAAGGCAACCGTTTGAGACCGAGCGAGTTGTTCTTCCAGGTGTTCGCGTTCAGCGATTCATCTCGGAAAAAGTAATAGCCGCGACCACGAAACTTGTTCGAACCACCACGCGTGCGCAGATTGACGCGCCCGCCGGATGCGCGTCCATACTCGGCGGCAAACTGATTGCGAATGATCTGAACTTCGTCAATCGCTTCGATCGATGGCGTGAAGCGCTCGCGCGCGGCGCGGTCGTCGTTGTTGTCCAGACCGTCAATCGTGATGTTGTTCGAATAAGCAGTGCCTCCGGAAAGTGAAAAGACTCCGGCCTCTTCCGGCGTGCTGCGTGAAGAGGTGCGATCGTTGGCGATGTCGCGAGTTGAGAGCGGCTCTTCGGCGACGCCTCCGAGCGTGAAAATCAGATCGAGCGGCGAGCGCGAGTTCAACGGCAGCGATTCGATTTCGCGCGTGGCCACCGTTCCACCCACAACCGTGCGCGTAGTGTCGACTTGCGGGTTTTCGGCCGCGCTGACGACCACGGCCTCAGCCGTAACCGTCGCCGGTTTCAAAGTGAAATCCAGTTGGACGTTCTGTCCGGCAACCGTCGTGAGGTCAGTCTTTTCTTCGGCGGCAAAGTTCGTGAAACTTGCTTTGACGTTGTAAACGCCCGGCTCAAGCTGAATCAGCTTGTAGTGCCCATCGCCATCAGCAACCATCGTGCGCTCGATTTTTGTCTTAACTAATGTTGCGGTGACGGTCGCTCCGGGAATCACCGCGCCATTCTGATCCGCGACGCGCCCCGCGATTGTTACGTTGTCGAGATCCTGTGCCGCAGTGGGGCCGGGTGCGAGGCATGTTAACGCAGACAGTAGAGCGAGTAAGAGGATGCGCTTTTCAGTAAGCCGCCTTTGCGAACAAAACCAATGGAAATCCGATCCGACATGGTTTGGGAGAATGTTGAGGCAACGCACTCCAGCATTGTAACGCGCTCCTCAAGCACACTTTTCGAATATCTAATATCGAATTGTCGGTGAATAAGTTAACGTGACTTGCCACCAGCCGCGCGACGCTTTACCGGAGCCGCGCGATTGATGCGGCTGATCGTAACCAGCGCACCGGCTTCGGGCGGCGGGGCTTCGGTAAAATGAGAAAACTCTTCGGCGTGTGTTTGCAGGTATTGGAAAAAACGTTCGAACTCGCTCTGCATCGCGTCCATCTTTTCGCGCATGTTCAGAATGATCTCGACGCCGGCGAGGTTCACGCCGAGATCGCGCGTCAAAGAGAGAATGATTTCCAGACGTTCGAGATCGGTGTCCGTGTAGAGGCGCGTGTTGCCTTCAGAACGCGAAGGCTTCAGCAGCCCTTCGCGTTCATACAGACGAAGCGTCTGCGGATGCAGCTCAAACTGCTCTGCCACGGCGCTGATCGTGAATGTCTTGGCTCGTCTTTTCATTTCCGATTGCCAATTGCCGATTGCCAATTGGCCCGCTTTCGAAAGTCTCTGGTCGCCGTTTGAAAAATCGGCAATTGGAAATTGGAAATCGGAAATGCCCTATTCCAGCCCCATCGCCACCCGCGGATTGTCCGCATTCATCTGCGCGTAGCGACGCAACAACTCTTTCGTCTCTTCCGAAATCACTTTCGGCAAAACTACCTGCACCTCAACAAACTGATCGCCGTGCACGTTCGAATCGCGCAGAGAAGGCGCGCCGCGCCGGCGCAAGCGAAACTTTTGTCCCGACTGTGTGCCCGGCGGAATTCGCAACTGCGCTTTGCCTTCGACCGTGGGCACTTCGATCTTCGCGCCGAGCGCGGCTTCGGGCACGGTGAGCGGAACGGTGACATAAATGTTGTCGCCTTTGCGCGTGAAATACTGATGGCGGCCCACGTTGGTTATGATGAACAAATCGCCCGGCGGCGCGCCCAAACGTCCGCCTTCGCCTTTGCCGGGAATGCGCACGCGCGAGCCCGTGTCAACGCCGGCGGGAATGCGCAGCTTCACCGTCTCGGTTTTTGGCAGAGTGCCTTTGCCTTTGCACAGAGAGCACGGCGAGCGGCGCTTGCCGGTGCCACTGCAATCCGGACACTCCTGCGAAAAACGCAGACGTCCGCCGGCGCGTTGCACCTGGCCCGTGCCTTTGCAGGTCGAACACACCATCAGAGGGCCGCCGGTGTCGCCGGCTCCATGACAGCGCGAGCACTGTTCCGATCGATTGACGGTTAAGTTGGTAGTAAGGCCGGTAATCGCTTCTTCGAAAGTGAGCGAGAGCGGCATTTCAATGTCCGCACCTCGCTGAGGCTGCGGGCGCGGAGGCTCGCGCTCAGCTTTTCCGCCGCTGAATAGATCGGCAAAGATGTCTCGGAAGCTGCTGCTGCCACCTGTCGAGGTTGATGCCGAGCCCCAATCAAAACCGGAAAAATCGAACGGAGTGCCTTGCGTGTAAGTTGGTCCGCCACGCGCGGCCGCATCGGCGAGATGTTCCGAGTACTGGCCAAAGCGATCGTAAACGGTGCGCTTCTTCGGATCTGAGAGGACGTCGAACGCTTCGCTCATCTGCTTGAAGCGCTCTTCCGCCGACTTGTCGCCGGGATTTACATCAGGATGATACTTGCGCGCCAGCCGGCGATAAGCTTTCTTGATCTCTTCCGGCTTGGCGTCACGCTTGACGCCCAGGATTTTGTAAAAGTCTTCCTTGGCCATACTCACATTGCCGATTTCCAATTGCCGAGTGCCGATTGATCCCTGACCCGAATCCCGCCAGGAATTACCAAGCGAGTGAGGTTAGCGACCAATCGGCAATCAAAAATCGGCAATCGGAAATGCACCTACTTCTTCTCGTCGTCCACATCGACGTACTCGGCGTCGATGACGTTGTCTTCGCCGCCCGACGTCTGGCCGCCTGGTGTAGCGCCTGCGGCTGACGATGCTTCGGTTTGTTCTTCGCCCGGGCCAGTCGAAGACGTTTGTTGATAAAGCGCTTCGGCCATTTTGTGCGAGACGGTCTGCAGCGCATTGAAGGCCCCGTTCATGCGTTCGACTCCGCCTTCCTCCGTGGCCTTCTTCGCGTCGGCGATCGCGGTTTCGACCTCGCCGGCAACGGCGCCGACTTTTTCGCGATTCTCGTTGAGCGTCTTTTCCATTTGATAGACGAGCCCATCGAGCTTATTGCGCGCTTCGATCTCTTCGCGCTTAGTCGCGTCCTCAGCCGAGTGCGCGTCAGCGTCTTTCATCATTCGATCGATTTCGTCTTTGCCGAGACCGGACGACGAAGTGATCGTGATCTTTTGCTCGCGGCCGGTGCCCATGTCTTTCGCCGACACGTTCACGATGCCGTTCGCATCGATGTCAAACGTGACCTCGATTTGCGGCAAGCCGCGCGGTGCCGGCGGAATGCCGACGAGATGGAACTTGCCGAGCGTGCGATTGTCTGACGCCATCGGTCGCTCACCCTGAATGACATGCACCTCTACCGAGGTTTGATTATCCGAGGCAGTCGAGAAAATCTCGGATTTGCGCGTAGGAATAGTGGTGTTGCGTTCGATGAGTTTCGTGGAAACACCACCCAGGGTTTCGATGCCGAGGCTGAGCGGCGTAACGTCAAGCAGCAGGATGTCGGTCTTCTCCCCGGAAAGAACGCCGGCCTGCACGGCCGCCCCGACCGCAACTACCTCGTCAGGGTTTACGCTCTTGTTCGGTTCTTTCCCGAAGAAGGCCTTAACTATCTCTTGCACCCTCGGAATGCGCGTCGATCCGCCGACGAGCACGACCTCGTCAATTTTGGTCGCATCGAGCGCCGCGTCTTTCAATGCCTGCTCGAGCGGCGGCGTCAGTCGCTTAAAAATCGGCTCGGCTAACTGTTCGAATTTCGCCCGCGTGAGCTTCATTACGAGATGCTTGGGTCCCGATTGATCGGCAGTAATGAACGGCAGATTGATTTCAGTCTCCATAGTAGAGGAGAGCTCAATCTTCGCTTTCTCTCCGGCTTCCTTCAGACGCTGTAGCGCCATCTTGTCCTTGGAAAGATCGATGCCCTGATCCTTCTTGAACTCCTCGATGATCCATTCGATCAGACACTCGTCGATGTCGTCGCCGCCGAGGTGCGTGTCGCCGTTGGTTGATTTCACTTCCACGACGCCTTCGCCCACTTCGAGAATCGAAATGTCGTAGGTGCCGCCGCCAAAGTCGAACACGGCGATCGTCTCGTCTTTTTTCTTATCAAGACCATAGGCCAGTGCCGCCGCGGTCGGCTCGTTGACGATGCGCATGACTTCCAGCCCCGCAATCTTGCCGGCATCTTTCGTGGCCTGCCGCTGCGAGTCGTTGAAGTATGCCGGAACAGTGATCACGGCCCTCTCGACCTTTTGACCAAGATAATCCTCGGCTGACTGCTTCATTTTTTGCAGAATCATGGCCGAGATTTCCGGCGGGCTCCATTCCTTGCCGCCGGCAACTACCCGGACATCCCCGCCGGCGCCGCTGCCTTGCACTTTGTACGGCACTTGCTTCTTCTCTTCCGTGACCTCGTTGAAGCGACGGCCCATAAATCGTTTGATTGAATAGATGGTGTTCTCGGGGTTGGTCACGGCCTGACGCTTAGCCACCTGACCGACCAGGCGGTTGCCGTCTTTCGCAAATGCCACGACCGAAGGCGTGGTTCGGCCGCCCTCAGAGTTCGTAATCACCGTCGGCTCGCCGCCCTCCATGACCGCGACCACAGAGTTCGTCGTTCCCAAATCAATGCCAATAATCTTGCTCATTTTAAGAATTCTCCACGAAGTTTTGATTGGCCATCGGCAGCAACATGGCTTTCTAACCAGAGAAAACGCGCCGCTGATGAGTTGAATGCGACCTTAGAATAATACCTGAGTGTGGCATTGTCAACTTTACGACGAAGCGTTTTGGCGGTCTTTCTCTGAACTTCAGAGCAGCCATCTCGGGGGATTCTGGCAGCGGGTTTTTGCTTTGCGGCTTTCTAGCGGCGGTCTTCGCCGAGCAGTCCAGAGACAAAGAACACATAGTGAATGCCCGACAGCAACGCGAGGGCGACAACCAAAGTGTAAAGAGTTGGCAGGTAGTAGCCGGTGCCGACGCGAGTCTGGGCGCCGAGAATTACCGCGGCGATCGTGACTATCTGGACGACTGTGCTGATCTTTCCCAGGGATGAAGGGCGAAAGGCCCGGAATCCCGTGACCATATTGATCGCGGCGGCGCCGACTATGATGAAAACGTCTCGGCTGATGACGGTGATGGTGACCCAGAACGGCACCGGCAGGTGCTTTGGCAGGGGAATCGGAAAAACGTTGCGCATTGAAAGAACGACAAATGCAGTAACCAGCATCATCTTGTCGGCGATCGGATCCAGAATACGGCCGAGCGGCGACTGCTGTTGAAAACGACGCGCCAAGAGTCCATCGAGTCCATCAGTGACGCCGGCAACCACAAATATTCCCAGCGCCCAGACAAACCGCTGATAAAAGAGCATCGAGACAAATACCGGAATCAGGACCATCCGAAAGATGGTCAGCAGATTTGGCAGGGTAACAATTCGCGAGGACATTTATGGCATTGAGCGTAACTCGAGCAATGAAACTTCGGGCGGGCAACCGTAACGAATCGGCAGTACGACCGTGCCGAGTCCGCGGGTCACGTAAATTTGGGTGTTTCCCTTCCGACCCAGGCCGCGCAACATTCTCCGGCGCGGACGTCCGGAACGGCTCTTCTCGGAGCGCAGCGTTACCTGACCGCCGTGCGTGTGGCCGCTGAGCACGAGATCGACGCCGACACGGGCAGCGCGACGCAGGATGATCGGATTGTGCGCCAGCAACAACTTCAACTCATCATCGCGAGACCCGGCCAGCGACAACGGCAAATCTTCGAGGCCCACCATGGTGTCATTGACACCCGCCAGCCAGAACGACTGCCCGCGCAAGTCGACGCGCCGGCCTTCGTTTAGCAAAACGCGAATGTTCTCAGCGCGAAACAGATCGGCGATCAGCGCCGCGTCTGTCCAGTGATCGTGATTTCCCAGGACCGCATAGACGCCGTGACGCGCTCGCAGGCGGCCGACCAGCTCGGCACACGGAGCAGCATAAATACGGTCGTGCGAGATGTAGTCGCCGGTCAAGGCGATTAGATCCGGACGAAGATCGTTTGCCGCTTTGACAGCGCGCTCCAGATGCTCCGAATTTGTGAGCGGGCCGTAATGAAAATCGGACAGGTGAACTATGCGTAAGCCATCGAGCGCGCTTGGCATGCGACGCAGAAATATCTGTTGCCGCTCGATGGCCAGCATGAACGGCTCAGCCAGGGCGACTCGCGCCATTTCGCCGAGCGCAGACTTTATTATCCCAAGCGGGCGCGGCTCTGGCCTCGCGCGCCGACGCTGCGGCCGTCCATGTGTCCAGCGTATCGGAGTTGACATAGTCTGCGGGGGAACCCTAAGGCCTGCGCATTATATTGATCGCTGGCAGAGGGCGCAACCAATCCTGCTCAGGAATGTTTTATTTGGCCAGTCGCTAGGCTACCGTGATCTCGCTCGACAGATAAACGTCCTGAATTGCATTCAGCAGTTGGACGCCTTCATTCATCGGCCTTTGGAAGGCCTTGCGTCCGGAGATCAAGCCCATGCCGCCGCCGCGTTTGTTGATGACTGCGGTCCGCACCGCTTCGGCCATGTCGCTCGCGCCTTTCGACTCGCCGCCGGAATTGATCAAACCGACACGGCCCATGTAACAGTTGGCCACTTGGTAGCGAACCAGATCGATAGGGTTATCGGTCGTGAGTTTGTCATAGACTAGTTTGCTGGTCTTGCCATATGGCTTGCCGAGCTCTTTTTCCACCGCCAGGTAGCCGCCATTTCGCTCCGGCAGTTTCTGCTTAATGATGTCGGCCTGGATCGTCACCCCGAGATGGTTGGCCTGTCCGGTTAGATCAGCGGACGCGTGCATATCGCCCTCGGGAGTTTTGAATTTTGAGTTGCGCAAATAACACCAGAGGACGCAGGCCATGCCCAGCTCATGCGCGTAGGCAAACGCTTCCGCAATCTCCTTGATCTGGCGTGTCGATTCGTCCGAACCGAAATAGATGGTCGCGCCGACCGCAACGGCGCCCATGTTTTTCGCTTCCTTCACCGTGCCAAACAGGACCTGATCGAACTTGTTCGGCAGCGTTAGCAATTCGTTATGATTAATTTTGACGATGAAAGGAATCTTGTGGGCATACTTTCGAGCGATGCTGCCGAGCACTCCGAACGTAGAGGCGACACCATTGCATCCGCCGTCGATTGCCAGCTTCACAATATTGCCGGGGTCGAAATACTGCGGGTTCGGCGCAAAGGAAGCGCCCGCCGAATGCTCAATCCCTTGATCGACCGGCAGAATCGAAACATATCCCGTGCCCGCCAGCCGCCCGTGATCGAGCAGCGACTGCAGCGAACGCAGGACCGCCGGCGACCGATCGGATTGCGCGCAAACGCGGTCGACGAAATCCGGTCCGGGCAGATGAAGCTGGCTCTTCGGAATCGCCTTTGATTTGTGATCGAGAAGCGCGCGCGCCTCGGCTCCCAAAAGCTCTTCGATGCGATCAATCGTCTTGGGCGAGGGTTTCATCTCTGTGGCCATGACATTCGTCCCTCCAAAGGTTTTGCGTCCTCGTCCCGGCAACGAGCCAATGGAATCTAAGCGAAGATTAGTAAAATCGAGGGCCGGATTATAGCATACGGGGCAGTTGTGGCCTGAACCCAGTCTTGCTAAGAAGCCGAGCCTTCGATCGAGTTATCAAAGCGAGGCTGAGGAGCCGCCTTTTCTTGGATCCAGATAGAAAGAGAATTGAGCAAAAAGCGGTTGTCACCCTAATCAAGCTGCGTTACAATCCGCCTTCGTTTTCCTTCGGCGACGTTCCCCGGCGGCGCCGCCTTCGGGCTTAATCTTCTTCAGCGTTCCAAGCCTGGCCCAGCGAACTAACCAATTAGCGAAAGGTCGGCAACTATGAAGCTCTCCCGTTGCTTTTCCGGTTTCCTTCTGGCGGTGGCCATGTGTTCTGAGATTCGTTACAAGCTTACCTCCGCGCGACGAAAGTTGGTCGCGGCTATCTTCCTAACGTCGATTACGTTCGTCATACCTGTGCATTCTCAGCCAGGTCCCAGCACTCTCGATCGTGATCGCGGTCACGTAATGCTGAATGTAATCAAGGAGGACTTGAAAAAGAATTACTATGATCCCGCCTATCACGGTATGGACGTAGATGCGCGGTTCAAGGCTGCCGACGAAAAGATCAAACAAGCCACCTCGCTGGGCCAGATCTTTGGCATCATCGCTCAGGCTTTGCTTGAGCTTAACGACTCGCACACCTTCTTCGTACCACCAGGTCGATCGTATCGGACAGAATACGGCTGGCAAATGCAGATAATCGGAGATAAATGTTATGTGGTCGCTGTCCAGCCCGGGAGTGACGCGGAAGCCAAGGGCCTCAAAGAAGGCGATGAGGTTTACTCGGTGGGCGGATATGCGCCAACCCGTGAGACGATATGGAAGCTGCAGTATATGTTCCGCACGCTTCGACCCCAGCCAGGAATGCGCCTGGTGATAATCAAGCCTGACGGCAAAGAGCAGCAAGTTGACGTAATGGCAAAGGTACACCAAGGCAAGCGGGTAATGGATCTGACGGGCGGTGGCGGTGGTGCTGACCTTTGGGACCTGGTACGAGAATCCGAGAACGAGAATCGCCTGCACCGACACCGTTACGCTGAAAAAGGCGAGGACCTTTTTATCTGGAAGATGCCTGAGTTTGATATGCCCAAGGAGAAAGTGGATGACTTTGTAGGCAAGTTCAGAAAGCGCAAGGGTCTCATTCTGGATCTCCGCGGTAACCACGGTGGCTATGAAGAAACTTTGCTGCGTCTCGTCGGTAATGTGTTCGATCACGATGTGAAGGTCGGCGAGTTGAAGAGAAGAAAGGAAACCAAAGCATCGATCGCCAAAACGCGAGGTGAGAACATTTTTTCCGGCAAACTTGTGGTGCTCATTGACAGCGAATCAGGTTCAGCGGCTGAGCTTTTTGCTCGAGTTGTGCAGTTGGAAAAGCGTGGAATCGTCGTCGGCGATCGCTCCGCGGGCGCCGTGATGAGAGCGAAAGCCTACGATCACGAACTTGGGGTTGATACAATCGTGCCTTACGGCGTCAGTATTACCGATGCTGATATCGTCATGAGTGACGGTAAGAGTTTGGAGAGCGTCGGTGTAACGCCCGATGAAATTAGGCTGCCGACAGCGGCGGATCTAGCGGCAAGACGAGACCCGGTGCTCGCCTACGCTGCCTCCTTATTCGGCGTGATTATTTCGCCCGAACAGGCAGGCGAGTTGTTCCCGCTTGAGTGGCATAAAGATGGGCGTTGATTCTTAGGTATTATTCGATCTCGATCTTTCTCCCTCCATGGCCATTGCCTTTGGCAATTCCGTGTAGCCGCGCGCGCTCTTCATAACCCTTGACGACGCGCGCCAGCAAGTCGCGCAGCCGGCTCAGGCGTTCCGACGTTGAACGCAGTTCCAGCAGTTCTTGTTTGGTTTCGACTTCAATTTCCAGGGCCGCGCCTACTAGGAACGATAGTTTCTGTGGCTCAGTGTCGCTGATGTCCGGCAGATTCCCGCGCTCGTCATTAATGACTCGGATTGAATTGGCTACTCGCATGAACATCGTGGCGACGTCGCGCGAGTTGGCGGATAGCGACGCGTCATCTTGGTCGTCGTCTTCGAAGAAGTTTGGGCGCACCACCAGATAAGGATCGCCGCGTTCGACGTAAGCCTCGACCTGATAACGAACCACGCCGACGGTCAAAACATTCGAGCGCCCGTCCGGCAAAGCCTGCGTCTCGTTCACCTCGGCCACGCACCCGACGTGGCCGGCGGGCGGTATCTCTTTTTCGGAAGCAGCGGAATCAAAATATGACAGGCCAAAGAGGTTGTCGCCGGCGCGGATGTCCGTCAACATTTTGCGGTAGCGCGGTTCGAAGATGTGCAGCGGCATCGGCATGCCGGGAAACAGCACGACCGGCAGAGGGAAAAGCGGCAACTCGCGCACGCCGCGCACTTTGTCCAAAGCTTCACTCATGATGCAAAGTCGCCGAAATGCTCGGCAAATTATCTGGAGCTCAAATTGGAATTAAGGCGCAGGCATTATCGCAGACGAGTTGTTAGAAGTCAGCCAGAAACGCGTGCTTTCAAATCCTTGCGCCAGCGGGCGCTCGTGTGCGAACTGTGATAGTCTGCCGTCAAAACCGGTTCGTCACGGAGCGAGAAAAACATGAGTGAGTTAGCCGACCGCCAGTGCGTGCCTTGCCGGGGCGGCGTGCCGCCTTTGAAAGGCGCTGAAGTTCAAAAGCTAATTGGCCAGTTGGCGGATTGGCAGGCAGTGAGCGAGCATCATCTGTTGAAGACGTATCGATTCCAGGACTTTCGCGAGACGCTTGCGTTCGTCAATCGTGTCGGTGAACTCGCCGAGGAACAGGGCCACCATCCGGACATTTGCTTTGGCTGGGGCAAGGCCGAGATCTCGATCTGGACCCATAAGATCGACGGACTTACGGAAAGCGATTTCGTGCTGGCGGCAAAGATCGATAAGCTGTAACGGAAGCGAAAGGGCAACGGACTAAAGTAGCGTTTGCATCGTAAAGGGGCGGTTCGCGGCACGGCACGGCGCCAAATCTAAATTAGCCATGAAACGATTCTTATTTTTTCTCTGTGTAACTTCGCTGAGCCTTGCTGTGTTTCTTCAGATTTCCTCGGCGGTCCGGGGCCAGCAGCCCAAGCCGCAGAAACCCAGCTCGCCTACGGCTACGCCCGACCAGACTCAAGAGAAAGAAGTCGTTAACATTCGTCGCGTGCGTTTGCCCATAACCGTGACGGATAAGAAAGGGCAGTTCGTTTCCGGACTCAGCGCCGGCGATTTTCTGATCACTGAAGATAAAGTGCCGCAGCAAATCGATTCGTTCACCAGCGAAGAAAACAACAACCTTCCGCTCTACGTCGGTGTGCTGATGGACACGTCGCCTTCGACCGCCGGCAAGTTGAAGTTCGAACAGGAATCGGCAATGAACTTCATTCAAACCGTTGTCCGGCCGCGAAGGGATCGGGTGCTATTTGCGACGTTCGACGATCAAGTTACTTTGCGCCAGGACTTCACCGATCGCCTCGAGTTGCTTGACCGCGCAGTCTTTGCGATCAAGAAAACCGGCGAGAAGACCGCGCTCTACGATGCGGTCTGGCAGTTCTGTGACGAAAAGATGCGGTCAGCGCAAGGGCGGCGCGCCCTGGTGATAATCACCGACGGTGTCGACACATATAGCCGCGCCAACATCAACGACGCGATCGATATCGCGCAGCGAACCGAGACTACTCTGTTCGCGATTTCCACGAAGGCCGGACTGTCCAGCGCCGTGCCGGGAGTTGAATCGGGCCAGGTAAAGGACAAAGCAGATAGGGATCTTGAGCGTCTTTGCGACGAAACCGGCGGTGCAGCGTTTTTCACCGGCGACATGCTGGCGCTTGAGCGCGCGTTTACGAAGGTTGCAAGAGAGCTGCGCACGCAGTACCTGATCACTTACAGGCCTACCAATGATCGTTACGACGGCAGCGACCGCCGCATCGAGGTAAAGCTCACGAAGGGGCACGAGAATCTGAAGCTGCGCACGAAGAAGGGTTACAAAGCCGTCTCTGATAGCGTCACTCCAAAATGATCGGATAGAGAATGTTGTTTTCGAGAGAATTACGGTGCGCACTGTTTGCATTGCTGATCGTGGCGACGGCTGCTGCCGTTTTCGTGGCCGGGTCGCGGGCGCAAAACACGGAACTGCAGAACAACAATCGTCCGCGCCGCGCCGAAAGCCTTCCCCAGCCCTCTCCCACGCCGCCTGCAAAACCAGAAGATGAAACCACTCTGCGTTCGGACGAAGTGATCCGCGTCGAATCGAACCTGACGAATATTCTCTTTACCGCCGCGGACAAGCAGAAGCGGTTTGTGTCGAGCCTGAAGCGCGAAGACATTCGCGTGCTCGAGGATGGCGTGCCGCAGGAAATCTTCACGTTTCAGCCGAACATTGACCTGCCATTGTCGCTGGCGATTCTCATCGACACCAGCGGGTCCGAAGAACGAACTCTGCCTGAAGAAAAAGCGGCGGCGCGATCGTTTCTCGAGGCGGTCGTGCGCCCCAACAAAGATGAAGCCGCGATTGTTTCGTTCACGGGCGAAGTAACACTCGAACAGGGATTGACGGGAAGCATCGCGCGCTTGCGGCGGGCGATCGACCAGGTGGAGTTTGTGCCACCTTCCGGTTATATAGGCGGAGGCGTGGTCGTTGGAGGCACGCCCCCGATTTCCGGAACACAACAGGCGCTCGCAGGCTCGACGGCGATCTGGGATGCAATCTGGGCGACGTCTAGCGAGGTGCTCTCTGACGCCGCTGAGCATACTCGCCGCGCAATCATTCTGCTGACTGATGGCGATGACACGATTAGCCAGATGCACATGCAAGACGCGATCAATCGCGCGCTGAAAGCTGATGCTCTCATCTATGCGATTGGGATAGGCGATCGTTACCAGTTCGGCATCAACGAAGGCGCGCTAAAGAAGATTACCGAAGGCACCGGTGGTCGAGCTTATTTCCCGCGCAACGAACGCGAGTTGCGTGACTCGTTCGTCCAGATCCAGAACGACCTGAGGGAGCAGTACCTCGTCGCCTATTCGTCTTCCAACAAGACCCGCGACGGCTCGTATCGTCGCGTGGCAATCGAGATCGTCAACCCCGAAACCCGCAAAGAGAACCTTCGGCTTAACTACCGGCCTGGCTATTTCGCCAGGTCTCCTGACTCTTCGCAGCCAAAAGGCACAAAAAAGCCCTAATTTCCGGCCCTTTAAGCTAATGACAAACAGTTTTTAGCTTTGCTATACTAGGTTGGCGAGCCGCGAGCTCCTCGCGTCGGCGCGTTCACTCTTGCTGTGCCGCCAGCAAATCAAGACCAGATCGTCTGGCTCTGGTGAAGACTCCAGAGCGTTCCCCTTTAAGCGAAAGACAGAAGCGCCAGGCCTCTCCAGCCGTGATGACTAAACATCTGGAAAATCCAGCGACAGTTCTGATCGTTAACGACGATCAGAAGGCGCTCGATCTGTTGGTCGATCTGCTCGAGCCGGAGGGCTACAAAGTTTTCGCGGCGCAAAGCGCGCAGCGCGCTCTCGAGATTACTTCCGCCGTAAGGACTGACATCATCATTTGCGATGTCGTCATGCCGGAGATGAACGGCCTGGAATTATGCCGGAGGCTAAAAAGAGATCCGCTCACGTCGACGACCCCGGTACTGCTGGCCAGCGCTGTGCGCAAGGAAGATGCCGCTCACCTGGAAGGATTCGCGGCTGGCGCCGATGATTACATCAAGATTCCTTTTCGTCACGAACAGCTATTAGTCAAAGTCGCGCGCCTGATTGAGCGCCATCGCGTGGAGCGTCGTTATCGGGACATCGTCGAATACGCGGCGGACATTATCTACACGCGCGACATGGATGGGTGCATCACTGGCATTAACGAAGCCGGCGCGCGGTTCTTTGGCCGGCCGGCTTTCGATTTGATTGGTCAACCCCTCAGCACGCTGATCGGCGAAGAAACTGCCGCGCGCGACATCGCCGAGATGCAGAGCGTCAAGTCTTTTGAACCGGTTCGGTTCACTCACTTTTTGAAGAACGCGTTAGGTGAGCAACGCTACCTCGAAGGAATCGTCACGCTTGACCGCGATTCCGCCGGCCAGTGTCTGGGCGTGCGCGGCGTCTTTCGCGACGTTACCAACAGGCAACTAGCCGGAAAGGCGCTGCGCGAAAGCGAAGAGCGCTATCGCGAGTTGTTTGAGAATGCCAACGACATTATCTACACGCACGATCTCACGGGGAACTTCACTTCTCTAAACAAGACGGGCGAGCGCGTGACCGGATACACGCTTGAAGAAGCATTGCGGATGAACATCGCCGACGTGCTCGCTCCCGATTCCGTCGGTACGGCCAGACAGATGCTGGCGCGTAAAGCACAGGAAAAAGTCGCCACGGTTTATGATCTCGATATCATTGCCAAGGATGGCCGTGGAGTGGCGCTCGGAGTTAGCACACGGCTCATCTATGCGGATGGAGCACCAGTCGGCGTCCAGGGCATAGCGCGCGATATCACAGAGCGCAAGCGAGCCGAGGCAGAGTTGCTCCAACGGAACCAGGAGTTGTCCGCGCTCAATGAGATTGGCCAGGAGCTGAGCAAACTCGTCGAACCTGCAGAGATTGCAAAACTGATTCACACCATGATCGGAAAGATCATGGACAATCGCAATCTCTATGTCGCGCTGTACGATGACCAAACGCAAGACGTTTCGTTTCCTGCGTACACGATTGATGGCGAGCCTTATAGCTCACCCACCCGCAAGTTCGGGCGTGGCTTGACTGAGTACATTATTCGCACCAGGCAGCCACTGCTAATAGCTCGCGATGTTGAGGAAATTCTTCAGCAGCTCGGTCTGGTCTCCAGCGGACGACATGCTCAGTGCTGGCTGGCAGTGCCGATGCTTGTGGGCGAGAAGGTGGTTGGGGTCATCACGATTCAGGATTACGAGACACCAGAGGCATATGACAACAGCCACGTTGAGCTGCTTTCCACGATCGCTTCGCATGCCGCCATCGTAGTAGAGAACGCGCGACTGTACGCGGAGATGAAGCAACAGGCCCAGCGGGCCGCGCTAACTAACCGCATTTCCCAGGCTGTCCGCCGTACGCTCGATGTCTCAGACGTATTTGAGACAGCCGTGCGCGAACTGGGCAAGCACCTCGAAGTCGATCGCTGCTCGCTTTTCATGAAGGACGAGAAAGCGGGACGAGTGACTAACGCTGCAGAATATCACGTGCCCGATGTGGCGCCGGCCGGCAGCGATTTTGACTTGCCCAAGGTCCAGGGTCTGACTGCGGCGATGGAGAAACACGGCGTCATGACGTTCGATGACGTGGCGAACGACGAAAGAATTCGAGAGCTATACCAGGAAATACTGAAGCGCATGGACGTCAAATCAATCATGTATGTGGGCGTCTCGGTTGGCGACGAACTGCTGGGAGCGCTGGCGCTGTCTACTACGAAGCAACTCCGACACTGGAGCGAGGCGGATATCGAAGTCGCGAAAGCGGCTGCTGACCAGACTGGCATTGCCATCCGCCAGGCGAGGCTTTACCAAAAGGCCGAGGCGACGTCGATGCGTGAGGCGCTGGTAAACAAGCTAAGCGTAGCTATTCGCGCCTCACTTAGTCTTACCGACGTGCTCGACACGACGACACGCGAACTTGGACAGGCGCTTTCCGCCTCGCTGGTTCGAGTGCGACTTTACGACCAGACGGGCAATCAATCATCGGCCGAACAGCAATATCTGGCAACAGGGTGTGAGCGTGCCGGCGAGTATGACGATGACTATGACGATCTGCTCCGGCGGCATTTCCTGAAATCAAGAACACCTCTGGTAATTACCGACAGTCAGGAATACTCGGGTGGCTCTCCGGAATTTGGCGACTGTGTCCGCGCTCGCGCGGCGCGCGCCGGGGTTCGATCGCAGATTGATTATCCGCTGACTGTGAACGAAGAGTTTCGTGGAGTGATTTCCATTCATCAGACGGGTTCGCAGCGTCGCTGGACCGAGGATGAAGTCCTGCTGGTCGAGTCGGTAGCGGCGCAACTGGCAACTGGCATCGCGCAAGCCGAGCTTTTTGAAATGGTCGCGCGCGCGAAGAAAGAGTGGGAATCAACTTTTGATGCGATGTCCGACGGCATATTCATTTTTGACCGAGCCGGGCGGCTCATACGCGTCAACCGTGCCGGGGCGACCATGGACAACGCCCCGCCGGAAGAACTTCTGGGGCGTCAGTGCTGCGACATTCTGCGCACGAGTTCTGATAGTGCAACCTGTATTGTCGAGCAGGCGGTTCGTCAATCCGAACGCATCAACGCTGAAGTTGTACCGCAGCATTCGAACCGACCGATACTGGTGACAGTTGAGCCGGTGCTGGACGAGCGCAATCAGCTCATTGGCGCGGTTTGCACCGCGCGCGACCTTTCTGAGTTGCGTAAAGCCGAGGCCGTGGCACGCGAGGGGCAGTCTTTGCTCAAGAATATTCTCGAAAGCGCGCGCGAAGCGATCTATGCGCTCGACAGCGCGGGACGCTACAAATGGTGCAACCAGGCGATGCTGGATTTGACCGGCTATTACCTGGACGAGATCATTGGCCATCACTTTCTTGAACGCAGTCATGAAGAGGATCGAGAAATGCACCGCGACCATTTTGCCCTGGCCCTCGCCGGCGAGCCACAGACATTCGAATCGCGCTATGTCGCGCGCGACGGCAGCGTGCGTTACGCGGCTTTGAATAGCGCGCCAATTATTGTTGATGGTCAGACTACCGGCGTGCTCGGAATTGCGCACGACATAACTGAGCAGAAACAGGAGCGCGAGCGTGCCGCGCGCGCCGACAAGCTGCGGGCTTTGGGTCAACTAGCCTCGGGCGTGGCGCACGATTTCAATAACTCTCTGGCCGCAATTCTCGGCCGCGCTCAACTCATTCTTCGTCGCGTAAAAGATGAAGAGCTAATCCGCAGCCTGGGCATCATCGTTACTGCCGCCGAGGACGCGGCCTCGACAGTGCGACGCATTCAGACGTTCGCGCGAAAATCAGTGGACTCTGAACTCGAGTTGCTCGACATCGGCAGCCTCCTGCGCGATGCGATCGAAATCACGCGCACGCGTTGGGAGAATGAAGCGCGCGCCGCCGGCCTCAACGTCGATGTGACTCTTAACGCCGAAGCGGGCCTGTTCGCCCGCGGCAACGCGTCCGAACTGCGCGAAGTCTTCGTGAACTTGATCGTCAACGCCGTTGACGCGATGCCCGACGGTGGCAAGCTAAACATTTGTTCCCAACTCAGGGGAGAGCGCTTGCGTCTGCGCTTTGCCGACACCGGAACCGGGATGAAAGAAGAGGTGCGCGAACGCGTCTTCGAACCTTTCTATACCACGAAAGGCGTGCAGGGAACCGGCCTCGGGTTGGCCGTGAGTTATGGAATCATCGAGGGCCACCAAGGTTCGATCAGTGTCGAGTCGAAGCCGGGGAAGGGCACGACCTTCTACATCGATCTGCCCGTGGCCGAAGCCGGCGAGTCTGCTGCGGACGAAAACCGTCCCGAAGCGCCGAGCCCTTCTCTTTCAGTGCTGGTAGTTGACGACGAGCCTTTCGTGCGCGAGACGCTTGCCGACATGTTAGCGGATTTGGATCACAAGGTGGTGACCGCTGATTGCGGCCGCGACGCGCTCGCAAAAGTCTGCAGCGATGATTTCGATTTGGTGTTTACCGATCTGGCCATGCCGGAAATGGATGGATGGGAGACAGCCCGTGAGATTCGCAAGCACCGTCCCGACCTGCCAATCGTTCTGGTAACCGGCTATGGCGCGACGGCCCAGCCGCCGTCCGACGAGCTTGATCTCGTGGCCTGCATCATCAGCAAGCCATTCGACTTTGATCAGGTAACGGGAACGATCGGGAAGGTATGCAACGGCCCGGGTGCGCGGGCGTGAACTACTTTCTTGCTCTAAGGAAAACCCAGCTCTCCCTTGCTGCCGCCATCCCATCTCAACCTGCCGCCGAGTTCGTTATTCAGATGGTTCAACCTGGCGGCAATCAGAATCATGGCTGATTGCAGCGCGTGGATGGAGTCGTGACCGCGGGCCAACTGCGTTTTCTGACTTCCGATTCCAATCACTTGAAGCGGGCAATGATAACCGGGTGAGTCCGGCGAGGGCTGAGGCTTGCCGACGAACACGCTGACGGTTCGCCTGTTATCGGCATCATCTACAAAATAGAGTTGGCGCGTTGCTATTATTTCTCCAATGACTTCAAAATCCATGCCGCTCTCGCACGCATTGCCGTCGCTCCGTCCGGCTCGAAAGGCTCTCTGAATTTCGAGAGAGCCATCGCGTGGGCGTCGTAAAGGTTCAATGCTCATCGCGCCGGCGCACTCATACGAGTGCGGACGATCCAGGTCGGCGTGGTAGTTCTGGGTTCACCCATGTCGATCCAACCTGACAGGCGCGTGATGATCATTGGGGCCTCATCCGACTGTCTCGTTGCGGGATGCGCATAGCCTCGAACCGTATCGTGCGTTGAAGTTGTTGTTGAGTTTGTCATGGCTGTTGTCCTTTCTCGGTTGAATCGTGTGATTTACCCGCCCGCTAACGCGAGCAGTTTGGTACTTAGTTCACGCTCATCAGGCCAGCGCTCGCCGTAAAGCCGACGCCGAAGCCCACCACCATCGCCGGTCCGGCCCATTCCTTCTTGCCGGCCAGCATGAATCCGGTCGAGGCGCTGGACAGGTTGCCGTAGTTTTCCAGCACGTCGTAAGACTTGTGCACCTTTGTTGAGTCGGCGTCGAGATGAAGCTGCGAGCAGACGCCGTCGAGAATCTTTTTGCTGCCGGTGTGAATCAGGCAATCGTCAACCTGGCTCAGATCGGAAACCGGCGACAACGGATCGTGCAGCACATGGTTTACCGTCGTGACTGCATAGTGAGCACCGCGCGTCGGCACTTCCGGACGCATGAAGTATTGGGGCTTGCCATTCAGCGCCGGATGCGAGCTGTTGCTGCACATCGTCAGAAGGTTCACGTCGTCGGGCTCGTCATTCGTCAAGTGCGAAATCGGTCCGAACGAAGGCTTGCCCGCCTGGTCCGTGCCGAGGAGCAACGACACCGCGCCGTCACCGAACAACATCGACTGGATAACCAGCGTGGTTTCTATGCGCTGTTGCTCGAAGGCAACGTCGTCAATTTGATCGTTCTTGCGCATCCGTGCGATCTCGCGAAAACCGAAATACTCATAGCGGAGCAGCGGAGCGACGTAAGGCGTGTGCGCTTCGGACATCAGGACGACGGCCATCTTTCCCGGGTTCGCTGCCAGATACCATTGGGCGACTTCGACCGACTTCAGCATCACCGAACAACCTTGCGACTGCATGCTGACGGTGCTCAGCGAGCGCGGCAGCAGGCCGTGCGTTCTGGCCATCACTTCAGAAGCGAGGCAGGGAAGCATCTGGTCCGGCGTGTTGGTGGCCGCGATTAGCAAGCCAATCTGCGAAGGGTCGCCGCCCCACTCTTCGATACACTTGCGAGTGGCATTAACGCCCAGCTCTGTGGTCGAGTTGGTCGTATTCATCGGCGCGCCGCTAAGGAAATCCGCGTAATTGTCCATCGCCGAATAGCGGTTCTCAACGCCGAGCGTGCAAATCGTGTTGATAAGCTCGGGCGAGAGCTTGTGCATCATCGATGCAACCAGCTCTGTGGTGCTGAACCGATTTTGTGGGGTCGCGGTGCTTGCTGAAATCATGCTAATCATTTTCTTGCTCCTTGGGGCTGAACTGCTTTTTCAATTCCAACCTGGATATTTTGTTGTCGTTCGGGCTGGTTCTATTACAAGGGCTGTGCCACGCGAGATTCGAAGGCTTACGCAACGAGTAAGTTGAGAAATGATGAGACTTAAGAGAGTGAGACGATCATCGTAAGCAAAATTCGAGGGAACCTGCACCGGTGGGTACTGAGTATGCAGAACGTTGAATCGTCACCTGATGGGCTCGTCTTGTTGAGTTCATACCGTGCGAAGTCCGTCAAAAAGCCAGCAAAAGTATGTTACCCAACGACTCCGCACTCCACTGCACTCGCACATTGGCTTACTGGAAACTAGATATACACTGAGAACTTAGTATCCTACGATTTTACGATTTTACGATTCTACGATTTAACTTGCACAAAAAGCCGCCGTTCGAGACGACTTCTTGTACAGCATGGGGACCTTTTGTGCAGACTCGCTCAAAAATCTCTGTTTTACGGCGTTCTGGCGAGAAGGTTGGTGTAGGCTAACCGTATGGCGAAACGAAGGCGCACAAGGCGAACGCAAGACGCACTCTCAGCCGACTCTGGACCGACGCTCGACACCTCACCTCAAACGGACATCGCTCCGACTGATTCTCTCCAACCCCAAAATCGAATTAAGAGGGGAGCTACGAAGCGACTCACCGATTGGGCTATCAGCAAGGCGCTCGACTTCATCTGGGTGGGGGTCGTTGCTGTGATGGGTGCCCCAACCGTTGCGATCTGGATTTACTTTAGGAGCGGGCGAGCGACATGGACTTATCCGTGGCTCTATGCAGCCCTCGGTTTTATCGCCGCGTGCTTCGTGTTGATTTTCGCGTCTGCCTTTCTTATCTACGTCAAAGCACGGAGGCTAAAGGCTGCGGAAGGGGCCAAAAGTCTAAAATTCGTGTCACGCGAAAAGGGTTTTCTGGATCATATCAAGAATCAGAGGAGAGGCTTTAAGGAGTTCAATTCAATCCTGCCAGCTATGGGCGATGAGGTCACGAAGATTGGAAAAGCATCTGCGAGAGCGGGAACGCAAATGAAGGTGGCAAGAATGATTTTGGGTACCAATTCCGCAGGGATTGTTTTCTGGATTGCATCAAGAACGGCAAAGAAGCTGAATAAGCACTCCCGAAAGTTGGAGCAACAGTTAGCGAAACTAGAAAAGACCACTGACCTTCTAATCGAAAGTAACGTAGGGTATCTGACTTGGTTTAGCCCCTCTACAGAGCAAGAGCAACAAAAGCTTGCGAGCGACAGGACGGCATTGATTCGGCTTCTGGACATCACTAGAAACGCGACTAAGACGATGCAAGAATTCCGCGATTCGCAGGACAGCACGAAGGGCATCTCTCAGGAACTCAACACGGCGCTTAACATAATGTCTCACGTGACTGAAGGCATCGTCGCGTTCTTGCGCAAAGCTGACAAGCACTGGCAGGAATTGATCGAAATAATAGACAACAAGAACACTGCCTAAATGGGCCTGAAAAGTTAGTCAGCCTTGTGGTTCATGCAGCACTACCACAAGCGGAGTAATGTGGAATCCACCTTCTCGATGATCAAAGCGAAATTCGGCGACGCGCTTCGCAGCAAGACTCGCACAGCGCAGATCAACGAAGCACTCTGCAAGGTGCTCTGTCACAACGTGTGCTGTCTGATTCAGAGCATGTACGAACTGAAAATCAAGCCGGACTTTTGGGCTGAGGCTGCGTGATGATTGCTAAGAATATTGCAAAGAACAAACTGATTGACAGATGGCTCGGTTTGGCACTAACCTTTGGCCAAAGGAGAACGAACAATGGGAAATACGATCAAGGGTCTTCGTTGCAACTGCGGTCAACAGCAGAACGTCAGCGTCCCGGAAGCGGTGGTAGATGTGTTCTGCCCGAATTGCGGAGCATTGGTTCGATTGGGCGAGGCGCTGGGTCTCACTTTCGGTCAGGCGCTGTTCGGCGCACTCGTGGTTCTTTTGCTTTTGGGCTAATTGCTGTTCCCACCGTCCATTTCTCACCAGAGGCGCAAACCCCGGCGCTTCGCACTCTTCGCCTACCTTCTGAGTTCATCGTTTCTAGACTTTTTGTGCAACCGGGCCTTTCTGTGCAAAGCCCACAGGTCCTGACTTGATCAAGTACAAGGCCTTGCGAGGATCACTAAAATCAAGGCCCGGTAACTACCGTGTAAGCAGTTACCGGATGGACTTCCCACGGCGTTGCGCGCCAGTTGCAGTTTGGGTGTTGCTGGCCGTCGTTGGGACAGACCGGCTGGTTCGGTGAAGTGCTTTGCGATGCGTTGGCGTGAATGAAATCGTACAACATCCAGCCGTCAAACTTTACAAACTTACCTTGAATCTGAGCTTTGACGGCTGCGAGCATCGCCTCGTAGTTGCCGTCGTCAAAGTTAAACTTCTTTTCCCAACGGGGCGTGAATTCCACCACGACGTATTTTGATTGATCTCCAACCTCGGACGCGCTGGCGACGATGTTGATGTGAACGTCTCGCAGATCCGTGCGTTTGCAGTTGCATGTCTCCGGCATACCACCCGGATCGATGGTAGCCACAAAGCCCGTCACCGACACTTGCTTGTTTGGCGTGAACTTTCCAGTGTTGTTGGCTGGATCGCGGATCGCTTGCACCGTGATGGTCTGTGGACTGGTGACTGCCGTGGCTCGATTCTTATTGACATTGAGCGTTAGGTGTTCTGCGTCCTTCGTCTTGCTGCCACAAGCCGGACAGCCTCGATAAGGTGTGCCCTGCGAACACGGAGGCACTATAGTCTTGGGCTTGGGCTTTTTCTTAGCCTGTGCGGTTGGCAGCAAACAAAGAATGACGAGTGTTAAGAGAGTGAACCGACGCGCGAGTTTCATGGTAGGAGCCTCCTACGGCGTGAGATAGTAGAACGACCAGCTTATACACCCCCATGGGGCATGATGCAATCTTTGCTGGAAGTAGCAACCTGAATTGCTTCCCCATTTTTCGCTGCTCGAGATTGTGCCGTTTCCGCAAACCGTCGGAGCGGGTTTTCTCAACGTCGAAGTAACCTTACAGAGCCACTAATCAAGCTTGTTCTGTCCCTATGTAGGTTTACAACGACGCGAAGGAGCCTTGCTGTGGGACCTGGGACCAATCTACTTCGGCGCCGGCAGCGGCATGCGTCCGACAGCACTTTCGCCGATGCTGCCAAAATAGAGCACGCCTTTGTGCTCGACGACGTTGGCAATCTGTGCGAAGCACTGCGGTGAAGGATCCTGAAGGTTGCGCACCACGCGGCCATTCGCGTCGAGACCGAGCACGAAGGCGTAACGCTTGATGTTCGGTTGCAGGAAGTTGGGCAGGCGCATGACGACCTTTCGCAGGAATGGATGCGGCATCAGCCCATCAAGCGCGGAGTCGCGCCGGTTGACGAGCGCAAGCCAAAACATGTCGCGGCCATTTGAAGAGATGCCATCGGGAAAGCCCGGCAGGTTGTCGATGAAGATGTCCGACTGACCTTGCTTCGGTCCGCTCAGCCAATAGCGGCGCACACGGTAGGATCCCGTGTCGTTGACGAGAACAAAAGATTGATCGGGACTCACGGCGACGCCGTTGGCGAAATAGAGATCACGCAAAAGAACGCGCGTTTGTTTGGTGCGCGGATCGTAAGCGAGGAAGCGTCCGTTGGGTTGATGCTCGAGCAGGTCGGCTTTGAGTTGGGTCAGCGGAAATCTGTAAGAGGCATCCGTGAAATAGATCGTTCCGTCAGCGGCGACATCGAGATCGTTCGTGCAGCGGAAGGGGACTCCGTCAGCTTCTGTGCTTAGCACCTGGCCTTTTCCATCTGGAGAGATCGACATCAGACCCATCATGGCGTCGGCCACGATCAAGTTTCCATTGTGGTCGAATACTAAGCCGAGAGGGCGGCCCTTCGTACTCGCAAAAACCTCCGGCTTTGTTCCGTCCTTCTGAAAACGAAAGATGCGGCCATCCGCTGCGCCGCAATAGATTCGATCCTGACTGTCGATGGCGACATCTTCCGGCGCGAAGCCATCGACGCGCAAACGCTCGATTCGAGCAAGCTCTGAGTTCTGCGCGTAGACGCCGGTGAGTTCGGGCGCGACGGGCGGTGTCCAGACTGCCGGATTAATCGGCACCGGCCACGCGAGGAGATAAACGACCAGCGCGAAGACTACTACCAGCAGTGCAAAAAAGATCTTGCGTTTTGACATTGGAGATACCTGAGTCAAGCTCCAACAGAGATTTCACGTTAACAGAGAGCCCTTCCTGACGGTCGGGCTACTAGTGCTATCTTTCGCCGCGCGCATGCTGTACCTGGCTTTCGATTTCGACTGACAGTTTGGAAATTCCGGGCTCACCCATCGGCTCGATCCAACGCAGTGCTTCATCGAGAATGCGCCGTTGATGCTCGGGCCAGTTGGGATTGCCGGCAACGCTGCCGAATTGACCTTCGTAGAAAGCCGCTCGCGGAGGTCTGGCTTTGTCGATTACTTCGCGCTCGACTGCCAACATCATCGTCGGAATGCCCGCGCTTTCGATCGCGCGCGCGGCCAGCGCAACTGACTGGTGACAGAGACGCGACGCGGGAATCAGCAGCGCGGCCTGGATCTCGTAGCGTGTCAAGCGCTCGACGAGTTTCGGAAGCATTTCACTGGCCATCCGCGCGGCGTCGGGACTGAAACCGCAGAAGCTCCAGAACGCAGTATTCAGTTGACCGATAATGCGATTGGATTCGAACTCGAACAAACGCGCGAGCGGAACTTGCACATTCGGATCCTGCTGAACGAAGGTCGAATCATAGCCGCGTGTGGAAAAGCGCAAGTCGCTCGGGTCGATCTCGCTCGGCATCTCGCGAAAAGTGAAATCGCCATCGGGCGCGCTCGTGTCGAACGGATCTGTGCCGTCAATGTACGCGCCCGCCGACGAGATCAGCGCCAGATTCAGCATCGGCAGAGCCCGTCGCGCCGGTGTGAATGGTGCACGAGCGTTCTCGATGAACGGATAGTCGCTGGTGTCTTCGGTTGAGCCGGAAGGTTGTTTCGATCTCCAGGCCCCATATCGCTCCTGCCAGCGATCAAGTTGTTCGATTACGTCCATGCTGAAACTCTTGGTCCTAACCTGAGCCCTCCCTTACGGTCGGGCTAGTGCCCCGCAGTGTCGCGCTGGCCATGATAACGAAGGCCACCAGGCCGGCAACCATCGCCACTCCCATCGAAGTAACTGAGTAGCCGTGCAAACTGTCGAAGGCGACGCGCCGAGGATCGTTGAGCGCTATTTGATCGATGTGACCCTGCATTGCCGCGCGCAGCGCCACCATCCGCGCCGCGATCACCCACTGTCCGACGCCGGTCATAATAGCCATAATCGCCAGCGAAATCATCTCAGCAAATCGTCTGAGCCGACTTTCATTCCTGGTCATGAAGTAAGCTGTCACGATCAGGAAAAGGCTGATCTCAAAACCGCCGCGATTAATTATCGCCAGCAGGCGCGTCACGATCGTGCCGGCGAGTTCGTTCGCGTTCGCCAAATTGGCAGCACGCAAGACGCCAAACAGCGCCGGCGCGACCGCAGCACCAAAGAAAATCGCCGCGCCCAGCCACAAGCCAAGCAACAGCAACTGCAATACTCTAACGATGCTTGTCATGTTGATTATTCAATCCCGGCAACAAACAAATCATCGGCGGCTCAAGCTCCGGCTGCGCAATCTCGCGTGGATCCGCAACGGTCAACAGCCAGGACAGCGATCGATCAAGTTGCGCCTGATATTCTTCGAGATCGAGCGACATGAAGACGCGCTGATTCAGTCGCGCAAACTTTTCTTTGGCTGCCAGGTACATTTGCCGCGCTGCTCCGGGCCGACCAATCTGCAGATGATGAAACGCCACCGCTGATTGAATCATGGCCTGCAGGAATAGTTTCTCGTCCCTGTCAACCGGGCCCATCCACCGCTCCTCCCAGGCATCGTGCGCGGCGTGGTACTCGCCGGCATTATAGAGATCGATGCCCGCGATGTACTCGATGGGATAAGCGATGATGTGTTCTTCAGTGTAAGGCGGCGCTACGGTTGGCATCGCGCCAATTGTAACCGATGAAGTGATAGCAGGGTACCGAAGCGCCGGCAGGATGCCGGCGAACCGCACGCAGGGTGCGTTGCGCTCCTCTTACTTTGCTTTTGGGTAGTAGCCTTCGCGCGCACGGACGCGCACCTGCGGCTGCGCCGGCGTACTGACCACGATGCGGCGAAAGGGGCCAGCCGATTTATTGTTTGAATAGTACTGAAGGAGATACTGAGCACGCAGTTCATTAGCAATGCGAGCGAAAAGAGGCTCGAGGTCTTCCGGCTTGTCCGGAACAAACGCCGTCCCGCCAGTTGCGGTCGCGAGTTGCTGCATAGCGTCTTGTGCGCGCGTACTGATGACGTTCAGCCTCAGCGCCTGGCCGCTGGGATTGATTGAATAGAAAACCGCGTTTGCCGTCTGCACTTCCTGTTGTACTTCCGCCTGGGCCTTCCGGTGACCTTGCTGGAGAGCGGCTTCCGAGGCAGCGAGCATTCGCTTTCTCGCGGCAGGCGATGAATCGTTCTCGTCGGCTTGCGTCGCACGATAAGCGGCGAGGGCTGAGTCGCGAACGCGATTGCTGTAGTTATCTTCGCCGTCAGAAATGACCACAATCACACGCCGGTGCTGCTCCGGCGTGTTCTTCGTGAGGTAACGCGCCGCTTCAATTACCGTATCGTAAAAAGCTGTGGGGCTGGGTCCGGTCGCAGCTTTGATCGACATTAGTTTTGCCGAAGCTAACTCGGCTGTGCTGCGCGCCTGCTCGAGTCGTGGTGTGCTGTCGATTGCGTAGACCGTAGCCCGATCCATAGGCCGCAGGACTTGTGTGATGAAACGGGTCGCGGCCTGTTCCTCGAAAGCAAATCTTTGGCTGACGCTGCTGGAGACGTCGATCAGGATCGCGATATCCAGCGGTACTTGTTCAGGATCGCCCATCTGCGTGATCTCCTGCACGCGCCCGTCTTCTTCGATATGAAACTCGCTCTTCTTCAAGCCCAGCACCGGTTGGCCTTTCCCGTCGATAACCGAAACCGGTACCACGACAAGATTTGACGAGATGCGTAAGACTTCGTACTGGGGTTCGGGCGTGGGTTTGGGTTTGTATCGCGGGCCGGGCGGCGGCGGCGGCAGTTGTTTGATCTTCTGCGCGGTGGCTGGGGTGATAAGAAGAACAGTTGCGAAGAAAAATAAAACCGGCGCGGTAAGTACCAGCGCCGGCACAAAGCCTTTCCTCACTCTAATCGAATGCATCAACCAACTCCTCATGCCGCCAGCTTGCATCTTGTGGCTGGCCAAATCAAATTATTTGACGCCCTTCTGACGGCATGATCGTTGGCGCGTTGTGGCGCAACTTGTTAGGTTGCGTTGACTCGTAACAAGGACACAAGTTGACAGCTTGTGCTACTGGCCGCTGCTTCCGGGCTTAGTCATCGTCGGCGCAGGTTGCATCAGGCCCTTGTTGACCAGGATTTTCACTTCGACACGGCGATTTTCTGCCCGACCCGAACGCGTCTTGTTGTCGGCAACCGGTTCCGAAGCACCAAAGCCGTACGGAGTAATGATGCGACGCAGCGGAATCTTATGCTGCTCGACCAGATAACGAATGACTGCGTCGGCGCGTCGTTGACTCAGCACGCGATTGCGTTCGGCGTTGCCGGTGGCATCGGCGTGACCGGTTACTTCTACAACATACGCTCTTGCGTTCAGGGCTTTCGTGGCGATTGCGTCAAGCTTTGACTTGGCATCGGGATTCAGCACCGCGCTACCCAAACGGAAGTTGACCGCGATCGAATCCTGCGGCACGTAATCGTCGAGTGCCGAGATGCGATCATTGGTCGCGTTCACGCCGGAGATTGCCGCATCGGCACTTTCCTGCGCCGCTTTGGCGCCGCCGCGCGCCGCGTTCGAGACGGCCGCGAGTTCGTCGAGCTGTCCCGAGAGTTTCTGCGCGTTCTGCTCCACTTCGCTCAGACGTCCTTCGGCCGCGCCGGCGCGCTGTTCGAGCGGAGTAGCGCGCGATTCCACGGCTCGCGCCGTGCGCAGATCCGATTCGTTGAATCGCACCTTTTCGGCAACCAGCTCACCGTTCGAGCCGCCGCGTCCTTCAACTTCCAGGTTGAGACCGCGCAGAATATTTGTCGCGCCATAGTTCGTGCCGCTGCGCAGGAATCCGCCATTTGCTTTTACGGACGTCCGGTCAGTCAGGCGCACGAGCGTGTCCACGCCATTCAGGTCGCGAACCGTGAACGTATCGGAATCGCGGTGGACGACGACGCCTTTGATCTTCATCTTTTCGCCGCTTGAGACAGAGCGGGCCCTTGTCGCATCAGTCGGCGCGTTCCTGGTTTGGTTCGAGTTTTGTCCGAAAGCTAATGGGGAAAGAGCCAGCGCCAGCCCGAAAGCAAGCGCGAATGATGGAAACGTTTTGAATCTAATCATAGATTTGAACTCCTTATTTTCAAGTTAACCGACGCGCGCAAACGGACCGCGCCCAACAAAGTTATGAGTTCAGACGATGAACTCGTTATCCGCGTTGTCTGCCCGTGCTTCGGCAGACTATTTCCGAAACATCGGGTTAATGAGCGATTCGCAGGCTGGCGCCCATCAACTAGTCTACGAATAGTATAGAAGCGCTTAGGCAAGTCAAGAGATGCGAGGCATGAAAAGAGTTATTCGCTGAGTTAACGGCGATTCATTACGCGTTCATTACGCGATTGCAAGAAAGCAGGCGCGGAGTTTGTCGAGGGCGCGATCAGATCGCGAACTGGCCGGCTTCGAGTTGTTCTTTCACATGCGCGAGAAACTTCTCGGCGTCGGCGCCGTCGATGATCCGATGATCGAAGCTGAGCGCGAAATACCCCATGTGACGAATCGCGATGTAGTCTTCGCCGTCCGACGACGTGAGAACTTTTGCGCGTTTTTCGATCTTGCCGACACCGAGAATCGCCACCTGCGGCTGATTGATAATCGGCGTGCCAAACAGTCCGCCAAACACGCCCGGATTAGTGATCGTGAAAGTGCCGCCGGCAACTTCGTCAGGCTTGAGTTGTTTGGTGCGCGCGCGATCGGCAAGATCGTTTGCCGCGCGGGCCAGGCCCGAGATCGAGAGATCATCAGCGCGCTTAATCACGGGAACGATCAGACCCCAGTCGAGCGCGACTGCCATTCCCAGATTAATGTCTCTCTTGTAAATGATTTGATCGCCGCTGACCTGCGAATTAAAAGCTGGAAACTTGCGGATCGCGTTCGTCACCGCTTTGAAGATGAACGGCATGTAAGTCAGCTTTGTGCCGGTGCGCACGTGGAAGGCGTCGCGGTTTTCGTCGCGCAGCTTCGCGATCTTCGTCACGTCGATTTCATAGACGGTCGTGACGTGCGCGGAAGTGCGGCGCGAGAGCACCATGTGCTCGGCAATCTTTTTGCGCATCACGCTCATTTGCTCGACGCGATCGCCTTCGACGGGCTTCATCGCCGGAACGTGCTGCGTCCCGGGCGCGCCAACGGGCGGCGCTACGATCGGAGGCGCGGGTGGCGCCGTCTTCGAAGCGGACTGTGCGCCGGCAGGTTGAGCGGGAGCGCCCGATTCGATGAAGCTAAGAATGTCATTCTTGGTGACGCGGCCGCTCATCCCCGTGCCTTCGAGCGTCTTAATGTCGATGCCGTGCTCTTCAGCAATCTTGCGGACGAGCGGGCTCGATTTCGTTCGGCGCAATTCTTCGGCGGTGGCCGCGCTAGGGTCATCGCGACGTGGTGGCGCTGCTGGCGCTGGCGGTGGTTCGGTCTTCTTCACTAACGGCTTCACTTCGGTCTTGTGAGTCGACGGTGGCGGCGCGGCTGCTTTCGGCGCTCCGTGTTCGGTTGTGGTGATGACGGGTTTTGGTCGCTCGACCGCCGCGGGCGCTTCCGCCTTCGGGGATTCAGGTTGTGAACCTTCAGCTTTTGTGGGGGCGGATTCCTTTGCTGGTGAGGCTGCTTCCTGCTTCGCCGCAGGTTTTGCGCCGTCGCCATCGAGCACGGCAACGACCGTGTTCACTTCGACCGTGTCGCCTTCCTTAAATCTGATCTCAGTAAGCGTGCCCGCGGCCGGCGAAGGAATCTCGGCGTCAACTTTGTCGGTCGAGATCTCGAACAGCGGCTCGTCGCGATCGACGTGATCGCCGACGTTCTTCATCCACTTTGTGATCGTTCCTTCCGCGATGGACTCGCCCATCTGCGGCATTACAACTTCGGTGGCCATAGGTTCTCCGTTATTAGCTATAAGCTTTCAGCTTATCAGAAGTCAGCAAGTAAATTAGGGCTGAACGCTGATGGCTCTATTGCTCAGCCGTTGTTGGATCAATCATCGTCTTGATCTCTGAAATTCGGTTCGCTGGAAAGCCGCCCTGCGAAGCGTGCTCGCGAATCATTTCTTCATTCGGCGCAATGTAAACACAGTAGATTTTGTCACCAGTGATGTAACTGTGCAGCCACTGAATCTGCGGGCCGAGCTTCTGCAGAACTCCGCAGGATGTCTGTGAAACAGCCTGCAAGTCCTGGGGCGTCATGTTGCCCGCGCCGGGAATCTCGCGTTCAATTAAGTACTTCGGCATGATCTCTCCTCACCAGTTAATAAGCCGCCAGTTTTCGCGCCGCGTCCAGCACATCTTTCACTTGCGGCAAATAATAATCTTCGAGCGGCGGCGAGTAAGGCACCGGCGTGTCGAGCGACGCGACGCGCACGACCGGCGCATCGAGCCATTCAAAAGCTTCCTGCGAAATGATCGCGGCAATCTCGCCACCGATGCCGCCCGTTAACGATGCTTCGTGCAAGATAAGCGCGCGACTGGTCTTCTTCACACTAGCCAGAATCGCATCTTTGTCGAGCGGCGCGAGTGTGCGCAGATCGATCACTTCGACGTCCAGACCTTCCTTCTCCAACTCTTCCGCCGCATCGAGCGCCGTCAGGACCTGCGCGCCAAAGGTAAAGATCGAAAGATCGCGGCCTTCACGCCTGGTGCGCGCTCTGCCAATCTCTACGATGTAATCGTCTTCAGGAAGCTCTTCACGAAGACGCGGCAGACGATAAAGCTTCTTGTGCTCGAAATAAAGCACGGGATCAGGATCGCGGATCGCTGCTTTGATCAAGCCCTTCGCGTCGTACGCAGTTGAAGGCTCGACGATCTTCAACCCGGCAGTGTTCGTAAAGAACGCTTCCGGATTCAGCGAGTGAAACGGACCTGCACGAACCCCCGAGCCACAAGGTCCGCGAAACACCGCCGGAATGTTCGCGCCCCAGCGATAGCGGCACTTCGCCGCGTAGTTTGTTAGCAGATCAAAGCCGCACGAAATGAAGTCGATGAATTGAAACTCAGCGACGGGTCGCATGCCCATCAACGCCGCGCCGCACGCCGCGCCAACAATCGCCGCTTCCGAGATTGGCGTGTCGATCACTCGTTCTGGGCCAAAATGATCGATGATGCCTTCGGTAACTTTGAAGGCGCCGCCGTAAGTGCCGACGTCTTCGCCGATCAGAAAGACCGTCGGGTCGCGCTCCATCTCTTCCCAGATGCCAGCGCGAATGGCTTCGACCATCGTGGCCAGGCCGCCACGCGGCGGGCGTTCGAGTTTGCGATCTTTTTTGACGGCAGTAGACATTAACTCTCCAAAACGTTCGGTCTAAACGCCGGGGGCACGATCGAATTGTCGAAGACTCCGTAAGCCGCGCCCTCGGGTTCGGGCATCGGCGAACTCTCCGCCCACTCACTGTCTTCTTCAATCTCTCGCATTACATCCGCAGTGATCTCGTCCAGTTTTTCTTGCGTCGCGACTTTCTGATCGAGAAGAAACCGTTCGAATCTATCGATGGGATCGTTGTGCTTCTCCCACCATTCGATCTCGCCCTTCGGCACGTAACGCTGATCGTCGTGTTCGGCGTGGCCCTTGCGGCGATATGTCTTGGCTTCGATCAAAACCGCGCCACGGCCTTTGCGCGCCCAATCAATCGCCTGCTTCGTTACTTCATAACAGGCAATCACGTCATTCCCATCGACGATGTATCCGGGAATGCCAAACGCAGCAGATCTCTCGACCAGGTTGCGCACCGCCGTCTGCGCACTCGTCGGAGTCGAGTACGCGTAATGATTGTATTCGGCGATCACGATCAGTGGCAGACGCTGCACCGCGGCAAAGTTCATTCCTTCATAGAACGCGCCGGTACTGGCGCCGCCGTCGCCGATGTAAGCGAGCCCGACGATATCTCTCTTCTGCATGCGCGCGCCCAGCAGGATGCCGGTCATCACCGGAATCATGTCACCCAGATGCGAGATCGGACCGATGAAGCCTCTGTCGAGATAGCCAAAGTGAACGTTCAGATCTTTTCCGCCGGAAGGTCCCCAGGCCTTGGCCATGTACTGCGCGAAGATCTCGCGGGGGCGAATTCCTTTCACAAACACTGAGCCGAGATCGCGAATAATTGGCGTAATGAAATCGTCGGGACGCAGAGCGTAAGCCGATCCGACAGCAGTCGCTTCCTGGCCCAATGATCGATACACGCCCCCAATGACTTTTGTTTGTCGATACAGGTTGACGATGCGTTCTTCGACCAGGCGCGTCAGCTTCAGAAAGCGATAAAGCTCGAGCATCTGCTGATGCGTGAGCGTCGTGTCCGTGATGCAAGAGCGCGGTTTGCCCTCCAGAGGTTTGCGCGGCGCATACTTCGTGCTGATGCGCATTTGGAAACCCGGACGGCGACGATGCGGACCGCGTTTTTGATTTTCGTTCCGTGGTTTCTGATCAGTCATATTCTAATCGGTCCTATTGGTCCTATAGGACATATCGGACCTATTCCTATCAAATATGAATCGTCTTTCCGTGGACGCCTTCGGCGGCTTCCATTACCGCTTCTGAGACGGTCGGATGCGCGTGCATCGTGTTGCCCAACTCTTCGGCGGTCGACTCGAGTTGCATCGCGACGCACGCTTCGGCGATCAACTCAGTCGCGTGCGGGCCGATGATGTGTACGCCCAGAATCTCGTCGTATTTGGATTCGCTGACGATCTTCACAAAGCCCTCTTCTTCGCCCAGAATCCGTGCCTTGCCGGACGCGCTGAACGGAAACTTGCCGAGCTTAACGTCATAGCCGGCCTCGCGGGCTTTGGCTTCGGTCAGGCCCACTGAGGCGACTTCGGGGTCGCAATAAGTGCAATTAGGCACCAGCCGCAGATTGATTGGTCGCGGATTTTTG
>DASZZL010000127.1:0-8615 GCA_035545035.1 Pyrinomonadaceae bacterium | reverse complement strand
ACCGGGCCGTCAGGCTCAGGCAAGTCAACGCTGATGAATTTGATTGGCTGTCTCGACACACCGTCGCAGGGCGAGTACTGGCTGAACGGCAAGAACGTTTCCGAAATGGACGACGACGAGCTGGCGCGCATTCGCAACCAGGAAGTCGGTTTCGTTTTCCAGACTTTCAATCTGCTGGCGCGGGCGACGGCGCTGCACAACGTCGAGCTGCCGCTGATCTATGGCGGCATTCCGGGATCGAAGCGTAAGGAGATGGCTAAACAGGCGCTCGGCGCTGTCGATCTCACCGATCGCATGACGCACCGCCCCAACGAACTTTCCGGCGGCCAGCGTCAGCGGGTGGCAATTGCGCGCGCGCTGGTGAATCATCCTTCGATCCTTCTGGCGGACGAACCAACCGGCGCGCTGGATACACACACGAGTTACGACATCATGAACCTCTTCGAAAAACTTTACGAAGGCGGTAATACCATCATCCTCGTCACGCATGAGCGCGACATCGCGGCGCGCGCGCGGCGCATCATCTCGATCCGCGACGGGCTGATCGAAAAAGACGAGCAAGTCAGGTAGGATACGCTGCGATGTCCACACGCAGCGACGTAAAAGCGGAACAGCCCGGCTATGCCTTCGGCCGGCGAATCCGCCTTCCCGACAGAATCCGTTCGTTCCCCATCTTCCGTGTCGCCGCGCTGTGGGAAGCGTTTCTGGTGGCAGCGTCAAGCCTTCGTCAAAACAAACTCCGAACTGCACTGACGCTGGTCGGCATCATTGTCGGTGTCACTGCCGTCATCGCTGTCGTCACGATCATCAAAGGCCTCGACCAGACCGTGGCCCAAACCTTTTCTTCGCAGGGCTCGACTGTTTTCACGATCTCGAAGCGGCCGCGCGTCATCACTTCGCGCGAGGACTTCATCAAATTCAACAAGCGCAAAGACATTACTGAGGAAGACGCCGAGGCAATTTTTCACCTCTGCACGAATTGTTGGCGCACGGGAATCGTTGCGAACGATGGCGTGACCGTCAAGCACGGCAACCAGAAAGCCGACAACGTCGGTGTGCGCGCCATCACGCCCACGGCCATGTTTGACATCGATGGAGTGACGCTCGACGTGGGCCGTTTCTGGAGCGAAAGCGAAGGCAACTCTGCTCACGACGTTTGCGTGGCCGGGCCCGACGTGATTACGAATCTGTTTCCGAATCAGTCACCTGATCGCGCCATTGGCCAGGAGATTTGGGCCGGTGGACGCCCGTACCAAATTATTGGAGTGCTCACGGCGCTGGGGAAAATTTTTGGCGTCTCGCGCGACAACCGAATCTTTATTCCCTTTGCAACGTACAAGAAGAACTTTGGCTTGAATATCTCGCGCGGCGCGTTCAGCGCGTCGGGCGTGCTGGTAGTTTTCATTCAGACTCAAACTGCCGAGCAACTTGAAGGCGCGGAAGATCAAGTGCGGGCGATCATGCGCAACCGCCGCGGCAAAACTTTCCGGGACGAGGACGACGGCTTTGCGCTGTCAACCGAGGATGTGTTTTTGAATCTCTACTCCAGCGCCACTTCGAATATTTATCTGGTAACCATTGGCGTGGCGGCAATTTCGCTGGTCGTCGGCGGCATCGTCGTGATGAACATCATGCTGGTTTCAGTCACGGAAAGAACCAAAGAGATTGGGATTCGCAAAGCCGTCGGCGCGCGACAGAAAGACATTCGTACGCAATTTTTGATCGAAGCGGTGATGGTCACTGCGATCGGCGGCGTGGTCGGCGTCTTAACGGGGTTTGGAGTGGCCTGGCTGATTGCCTTACTGATTGGATTCCCGCTGCTTTTCAGCATCTGGTCGGCAGTGCTCGGCGTCAGCATGTCCTCAATCGTCGGGGTCATCAGCGGCTTGTGGCCGGCGTGGCGCGCGGCGCGTTTGGATCCGATCGAGGCATTAAGAGCGGAGTGAATTATGAACTTCGTTGACGTTAAAGAATCCGCCTGGATGGCGCTCGACACCGTGCGCGCGAACAAGCTGCGCTCAGCGCTGACGATTCTTGGTGTGAGCGTCGGCGTGATTACCGTGATGTTCATGGTGTCGATCATTCAAGGACTAAACCAGGCGTTTGCTAAACAGATCGAATCGCTCGGTTCGAATACGATCTGGGCTTTGAAATTCGATCCCAGCTTTGGCCATCAGCCAAACGCCGAAGAACTGCACCGTAAAGAGCTGACTATCGAAGACGCAGACGCGATTCGCCGCGAAGCTCCTTCGATCGTGGGTGTCGCGCCGTTCTATCGCAAAATTGCCGAACCCGTTCGCTACCAGGACAAACAGAGCGACACGCCGATTCTAATCGGGGTCACTCCTTATCACGAGTTCACTTTATCGAGCTACGTCGGATACGGACGTTTCATTTCGGATCTCGACGTCGAAGAGCGCTCTAACGTGTGCGTGATGGGCCAGGACGTGGTGCGCGCGCTGTTCCCTTACGAAGATCCGATCGACAAAGAATTGAAGATCGCCGGACGCCCGTTTAAGGTCATCGGCGTGATGGAGCCGCTTGGCCAAATCCTGGGTCAATCGCGCGACAATTCGGTCTTCATCCCGATCACAACGTTCCACAAATACTATCCCGAGATGGAATTCCCTGAAACCATCTTCGCGATCATCGTCCGACCGGTGTCGCGCGCTTACGTCAAGACCGCAATCGACGAGATGACCGACATCCTTCGTCGACGGCGACAAGTGCCGCGCGGCGCTCCAGACAATTTCGGGATTTCGTCGCAGGACGCGTTGCTCGATATTTACAATCAGCTAACGGGCGCGACTTATCTGGTGCTGACGGCAATTTCGTGCGTCGCGCTGATGATTGGCGGCATCGGCGTGATGAACATCATGCTGGTTTCCGTAACTGAGAGGACGAGAGAGATCGGCGTGCGCAAAGCCGTTGGCGCGACGCGCAGCAACATTCTTTCGCAGTTCTTAATCGAAGCCGTGGTGCTGACAGCCATCGGCGGGCTGATCGGACTGGCCATAGGCGAACTCGCGAGCCTTCTGATGAACAAGTATTCGCCACTGCCCGCGTACGTCCCCGCGTGGGCCATCGTCGTGGGTATCGGCATCTCGGCGTCGGTCGGGATCGTTTTTGGATTGTGGCCCGCGTGGAAAGCGGCGCGTCTCGATCCAATTGAGTCGTTGAGATGGGAGTGAGAGCTTGCGGCTTTGCCGCCTGATGTGCGGTAAGGCTTCGCCTTACCGAGAGAATTCTTTTTTGATTCTTTCGAGGCTGCGCCTCGTTTGTTGCTGAGGCACAGCCTCAGCACAGTTTCTTAAGAAGCATGGACCGGAAAGGCAGAGCCTTTCCGCGCATCGGGCGGCAAAGCCGCGAAGACAGAAACCAAACCCTGAACAGTTCCGTACTAATTCATCGTGAAGCTAATCGAAATCCTGAAAGTTGCGTTGGCGGCCATCTGGGCGCACAAACTGCGCTCGGCGCTGACGCTGCTCGGCATGATCGTGGGCGTCACGGCGTTTGTCACGGTCGTGTCGCTGATTCAGGGCTTCAACGTTTACATCGACGAAAAGATCGCCGGCATCGGCGCCAAGTCGTTTTCGATTCAGCGCTTCAACCCGTTCGAGGATTTCAAAGACACCGACACGATCGCCGCCGCGCAGCGTCGCAACAAAGATCTCACGCTCGAAGATTACGATTACTTGAAAGAGCGCGCGACGCTGATTGGAAAGCTCGGCGCCAAAGCGCGCGGCACGCCGTCCCAGGTTAAGCGCAACGACCAGTTACTCGACGACGTTTTCGTGATCGGCGCCACCTCAAACACTGCCGACATCGACAATCGGAATATCGCCGACGGTCGCTTCTTTACTGATTCCGAGAATGACGGCGCCGCGCACGTGGCCTACGTGGGCGCGGACATCGCGACGAAATTGTTTCCGGCGGGCAACGCCATCGGCGGAGAGATCTCGATCAGAGGATTACCTTATCGGGTCATCGGAATAGAAGCCGTGAAAGGAACTGTCTTCGGCATTCCGCAGGACACTTTCATCGTCGTTCCACTGAAAACTTATGCGGTCAACTTTGGGGCGCTGGTGCGGCAGCGCTCGCTCTACTTTACGGCCACTTCTAAGACCGACGAGACATTCAACGACGCAGTCGAAGAAGCGCGATTCCTGATGCGCGCGCGCCGGCACCTGGGCGCGAACGAGAAAGATAACTTTGGCATCGTCACGCCCGACGCAATTTTAGGAGTACGCGATCGGATCTTTGGTACGTTCTTTATCGTGGCAATGGGGGTTCCCGGCATTGCCCTGGTGGTCGGGGCCATTGTGATCATGAACATCATGCTCGTTTCCGTGACAGAGCGCACTAAAGAGATTGGACTTCGCAAGTCGCTTGGTGCGCGTCGGGTCGACATCTTAAAACAGTTCTTAGCTGAGGCGGTCACGTTGGCCACAATCGGCGGCATGATCGGCGTGTTTCTTGCTTGGATTGTCGGAAAGATCATGACCGCAATTTTCCTTCAGACGTATCTTTCGCTATTCGCGATTGTAGGTGCGATTGGCGTATCGGCGGCCGCAGGCGTGCTGTCTGGAATCTTTCCGGCCTGGAAAGCTGCACGACTTGATCCGATTGAGGCGCTTCGCGCGGAAACCTAGCCATGAAACTTTTTAGAAGCGACATTATCGAGAATCTCTGGCTGGCCCTGGCGACACTGCGCGCCAACAAGCTTCGCTCCTTCTTGACGGTCACTGGTGTGATTATCGGCGTCATAACCGTGATGCTCATCGCGTCAGTGATTGCCGGTTTCGACACCGCTGTTACTAAAGAAGTCGAATCGTTCGGCACGCGCTCGATGTACATCTCCAAAGAGAACCCGGGCCTACACGTCGGACGGCGCTCGCGCGAAGAACGCATGCGCAAGCCTTTGACCTATGATGACGCGATCGCGCTTTCGAAGCTTCCGGCTGTCGATGTGGCGGTTCCTTTTCTCGAGATTACCAACAACTTCTTCGGACAGAAGCTCCTGGTCAGCGGCGGCGGCAAGACTTCCGCCTCGGTTGCGTTGCAAGGAACCCTTCCGGACTTTGAAAAAGCGGGGACGCAGACCATCGCCGACGGGCGCTTTTTCTCCCAATTTGAAAACGATTCCAACGACAACGTCTGCGTAGTTGGATCGAAAGTGGCGGATGATTTTTTCAAGGTCGGATCACCGGTGGGCCAAACAATCAAGATTGGCGCAGAGGAGTATCGCGTTGTTGGCGTGTTGCAGCAGCGCGAGCAATTCCTCTTTAGCGGCGGCAGTGACGATCAGAATAATGTTATCTACTTGCCGTACAACGTGGCGCGCAAACTAAAGCCCAACTCTGAGGACGTTTACCTGTTGGCTGTCGCCAAGCCCGGCGTGATGCAGGATGCAATGGATCAGGTAACCGACGCGCTGCGAGTCCGGCGTAATGTTTCTTTTGGAAAGCCTGACAACTTCGGCATCGAAACGACCGAATCCCTGATCAGCTCCTTCCATGCGATCACCGCCGGAATTGCAATTGGCATGATCGTGATTTCGTCGGTCGGTTTGATGGTGGGTGGAATCGGCGTGATGAACATCATGCTGGTTTCGGTGACCGAACGCACGCGCGAAATCGGCGTGCGCAAAGCGATCGGCGCGCGCCGCAGAGACATCATGTGGCAATTCCTGATCGAAGCGATGACGTTGACTGGGTTTGGCGGACTCGTGGGATTAGGAATCGGGTGGCTGCTGACGCTGCTGGTGAAACTGATCATGCCATCGTACGTGCCGTGGTGGGCGCCGGCGATGGGCTTCATCGCCAGCGTCGGCATTGGCATGATCTTCGGACTGTGGCCGGCTTGGAAAGCGGCGCGGCTCGATCCGATCGAATCACTCAGATACGAGTAGTGATCCGGGTGGTATCTTACTCGTCCGCAAAGCGGACGGTTGAAAGTAGCCCAGCACTTCAGCTGGGTCGCGAATCAATATGGAATAAAAAGCCCGCGAAGCGGGCGACAGAAGTGTCTGCAATATCTGTCGTCCGCTTCGCGGACTTCGTTTTCAGATTTCATCGCTTACCCAGCGATAAATCGCTGGGCTATTTTCGTTCGTCCGCTTCGCGGACTTCGGAACAAAAGAAATTTCTCCAAGGCATTGCACATCCTTAACCGCCGAAGATCGCCGCCGACGCGATCCCGAGCACAGCACGAATTATGTAGAAGCCGAGCACCACACCCCAAGCTGAGCCTGACGATAGCTTTGCGATCTTCTTCAGTCCAACCGCCGCCAGAAACAAACCATAGAACCTCAAGAGATCGAACTGACTAAGCGTCGCAACCACCACGGGCGACGAAGCCGGCCCCATAAACGCGCCGGGATTGGTCACCAACAAGTGTTCGGGATCGATAGTGTCGGCCGATTTCAAAAACAGCACCACCACGGCCACGACCGAAGCCAGGATCGCGGGAGGCAACGATGAATACACCCAGACAGCGAGGGATTTTTTGTAACCAATCGATCCGCCGAACGCCATCACGCCCAGCAGATAAAGGGCCGCGCCGGCGGCAATCGTGATTGGAACAGACGCCGGGATTCCCACTGCGCCAACAACCTTCCCGATCTTCACGCCCAATTCTTTTTGCTCTTCCGTTTGGTTGGCGTTGCGCGGTGACTTCTCCATCTTGTCGCGGATGTACTGACCCATATCAATTCTCTGATACACCACGGCCGTTACGCCGATGGTCAATACGAGCAAAACAAGGCCAGCAATCAGAAATCGTGGCCTTGAACGCAACGCTTCAAACACTCGACCAGGTTCGAAGAAGATCCCGGTCAGCGTGCCAGCCGTTGACATCTCGACCGTTGGCTTTGGCGTGGGCGCGAAAGGCGGCGGTGGCGGTGCTTGAAATTCCTGGTTTGGATCGCTCATGTTTTTCCTCCGAATAAGTTAGAGGACGGGGAGACTGCCGGTCCGTCCGATGTCTTTGACTCGAATTGTTCTTACGCTTGCCAGACGGTCCATGTTTCAGGTAACGGGTTCACTCCTGGTTTAGCCGCGTAGCGGCGAAGCGGTTTATAGACCCGGGATCCAAAAAAAGAAAACTGAGCTCCGAAGGAGCAAAATGTTTCTTTCGCCCATAAATGGGCTCAGAACAAGAAACAATCTGACCCGGTGCTATAAACATTTCGTGCCTACGGCACTCCAAACCGGCCCTCCCTCACGGTCGGGCTACTGCCCCGTTTCGCGCGCTACCGCGAGCGGCTCCGTACTCCTCAACCCGAATGCACGCGACGCTGTGGCCTGGTGAAATTTCGCGCAACTCTGGATCGATTCGGGCGCATTCGTCAATAGCAATCGGACAGCGGGTGCGGAAGCGACACCCGGACGGCGGATTCCGCGCCGTGGGCACGTCGCCTTTCAAAATAATTCGGTCGCGTTTTTCTTTTGGATCTGGAACCGGGATCGCCGACAGAAGCGCCTGCGTATACGGATGCAGCGGCCGCGCGTAAAGCTCCAGGGCGCTGGCGATCTCGACGATGCGTCCCAGGTACATCACGGCCACGCGCGTCGAGATGTGCTCGACTACTGCGAGTCCATGCGAAATGAAAAGATAAGTCAGGCCGAATTCTTTCTGCAGGTCCTGCAAGAGATTTACGACCTGCGCCTGCACCGAAACATCAAGGGCTGAGACAGGTTCATCCGCGACAATGAGTTTCGGATTCAGCGCCAGCGCGCGCGCGACGCCGATGCGCTGTAATTGACCACCAGAGAATTCGTGGGTGTAACGTTTCATGAAATCCGCGTCGAGACCGACCTTGCCGAGCAGCCACGCCACGCGTTCGCGTCTTTCCTGTTTCGTTCCGATCTTGTGAATCACGAGCGGCTCAGCGACTATGTCGCCGACTTTCATGCGCGGGTTGAGCGACGCCTGCGGGTCCTGGAAGATAATCTGCATCTCCTGGCGCAGTTCGCGCAGCTCGCGCGCGCCCATCTTTGTCACGTCACGATCATCGAATTGAACGTCGCCTGCGGTTGGTTCAATCAGCCGCAGTAAACATCGTCCCGCGGTCGACTTCCCGCAGCCCGATTCGCCAACTAATCCGAGCGTCTCGCCGCGCACGATTTCGAAAGAGACATCATCGACCGCGCGGATCACGTCGTCGCTGCCTTCGACAGGGAAATGCTTGATGAGTCCGCGGACGCGGACGAGTGGGTCGTTGTGGTTTTCTTCCACGTGGCTCCAGTGAATCAATTTCACCAAGATTCACAGACGTTCACAGCGCGGCTGACGCCGTAACCGAGAAACATTCAACAACTGAACGCAAGCCTTCAGTCGGCTAAAGGTTCAGAGTGCAACTCCGGTTTTCACTCCGTTAGGAGTGAGATGTTTATAGACAGAGCGAAAAACACCAGTACCAACTCCGTTCGGAGGAGCGGAATTCAACTAGAGCTTCACCCCTCCCACAACCATTCCACTCCTCCGAACGGAGCCGGAGGATTTTTCTCTTCGATCTATAAACATGTCACCCCTGACGAGTCTGTCGGCTTATTAACTTGCCATGACGTTCGATGTGATGACATGAAGATATCAGCGAACAGAGCGTGATTTGT
>DASZZL010000126.1:0-40685 GCA_035545035.1 Pyrinomonadaceae bacterium | reverse complement strand
TCGCATGGAAGTAATCCGGCTGGCTGGATATACGGAAGAAGAGAAACTCGAGATCGCGCGACGTCACTTGATGCCAAAACAGATGGAAGAGAACGGCATCACGCCGCGTGACGTGAACATCTCGGCCACTGCCCTCACGGCGATGATTCAGCGGTACACGCAGGAAGCCGGACTGCGACAGCTCGAGCGCGAGATCGGCTCGATTTGCCGCAAGGTCGCGCGGCGCATCGGTGAAGGCCAAAAAGGCACAGTGCGAGTTTCACTCAAGAATCTGCACGAGTTTCTCGGCGCGCCAAAGATTATTCCCGAAGAGGTCTTGAAGAAAGATCAGATCGGTGTAGCGACCGGGCTGGCGTGGACGGCGGTCGGTGGTGACATCCTGTTCGTCGAAGCGTTGCGGATGAAAGGCAAGGGCAACCTGGTGCTGACCGGACAGCTCGGTGAAGTGATGCGCGAATCAGCTCAAGCGGCTTACTCCTACGCGAAGTCGCGCGCGATAGAACTCGAAATCGATCCGGAAGACTTCAACAACTACGATCTGCACATACACATTCCTGAAGGCGCGATTCCTAAGGATGGCCCTTCGGCTGGAATCACGCTCGCCACAGCGATGGTTTCGACGCTGGCGCAACGGCCAGTTCGGAAAGACGTGGCGATGACCGGTGAGATAACCCTGCGCGGGAACGTTTTGCCGGTCGGAGGCGTTAAAGAAAAGGTCCTGGCGGCGCGCCGCGCACGGGTAACTAAGATCATTCTGCCGTCGCAAAACCGGCGCGACCTGGATGAAGTCCCGAAGGAACCTTTCAAGGACGTCCGCTTCGTCTTTGTGGACAACATGCGACAGGTTTTCCGCGAGGCCCTGAAAGAAAAAGTGACGCCGGCCCTGGGGTCGGGCGCTCGACCGGTTCGTTTGCCGCAGGCCGCCAGCGGCAGGACGATTTAGTGCGGAACCGCTCAATCATGGTGAGCGGGCAATCAAGACGCAGAGAGCTTGTCCATGAGCCCGGAAGAAACTCAAACCTTGAAACGCTTGGTGATGTGGGCAGTCCTGTTACTCCTGATGCTGCTGCCGCCGCTGATCGCGATCGGACTTTTTGCGAGTATGTAGGGAATAAAGAGCCCGGCTTGGCGTCGTTTGCGCGTCGCGTTTGTGTGATCAAAAACCCGACTTCAGGCCGATTTTTGCTGATTTGTTCAGTTTGACACCCCCTAACTCGTGTGATAACCTCGGTCTCTGTCGTGGCCCATCGAGTTTGGGTCGCTGAAAATCGGAACTTTTGCACGTTCCGTATTGTTTTAGTAGTGAATGCCGCAGGCGCGACTCATGGTGATAGTCGCAGTCGTGGATTCGCCCAGAGCATTACCAGAGGAGAACAACGATTGATGACCCGTAGCCCCCTTCGTTTAGCTGTAAGCGCCTTATTTGCCGCCACAGCGCTTTTCATTCCCGTAATCATCGTTCAAGCGCAAGGTCCCACCGGCTCTTCGGCTCGCGGTATCCAAACGGAGGTCGAGAAGACGAACGACCAGAGCGAGAGGATTATTAAAAAGGCAGAGGTTTACTTTCACGAAGCTGAACTGCACCTTCAGGCGAACGAGCGTTACCAGGCGCGCAAAAAATTCGATGAGGCTATTGACACGATTCTGGAATCCGGAATCAATGTCCAATCGAGCCCAAAGTTACGGGATTACTACGTAGACCTCATCGACCGAATATATGCGGAAGAGGTCCCGCTGGTGCAGCAACCGAATTCGACGCCGGTCAGTGCGCAGAACGCGCCGAATCTGAAAGCCGAAACCGTCTCAGCCGCCAAAACTCAACAACCGAAACCAGCACAGATCGGTTTCAGCGAGCAAGGGTTTGAACCTTCGCCGCTCGATCCGCTCAGCAAGTTGGTGCTGACGGAAGACGAAAAGAAAGTTTCTGACGCGCAACTAACCACGTTGGAAGAGGCGAAGAATGCGCTCGACTTTAAGTTCACGATCAACCCGCTGATTCAGCAATTCATTAACTACTATCAGGGACCGCGCGGTCGTCGTGATATGGAAGCGGGACTACGTCGATCTGGTCGCTTCATGAAAATGGCGCGCGAGACTTTCCGTCAGGAAGGCGTGCCCGAAGATTTGGCCTGGGTCGGTCAGATCGAAAGCGGATGGGCCATGAGGGCCATCTCAAACGTGGGAGCGTCCGGCTTGTGGCAGTTTATGCCAGCAACTGGCCGTGCTTATGGCCTGCGTCAAACCGCCTGGATTGATGAGCGTAACAGCATCGAGCAGGCGACGCGTGCTTCGGCTCGCATGCTGAAAGCGCTGGGGAAGAAATACAACGGTAACTGGGAGTTGGCGCTTGCTGCTTACAATAACGGCTCGATTGATCGAGCGGTAGCGCACGCCGGCGTCGCCGATTTCTGGCGCATCTATCCATTCATCGTGCAGGCGACGCGCGATTATGTGCCGAACATTCTGGCGACGATTTTGATTGCGAAGAATCCGGAGAAATACGGCTTCCGCGGGATTCGTCCCGACGCGCCGTTGTCGTTCGATCATGTTGACGTCAATTCCGCAACCAGCCTGAGACTGATCGCGGATGCGACGGACACCAGCGTTGATTACCTTCAAGCTATTAACCCGGAACTTAAACGCGACACCACGCCGCGTGGTGATACGTACAGCGTCCGTGTTCCGCCGGGCAAGAAGAATCAATTGCTCTCGGTTTTGAAGCGCGTTCCCGCCGATCGGCGCGACTCAGTGCGTGTGGTCGCGATCGCGCCCGGAGAAGAGTTGCAATCAGTGGCGAACCGGACCGGAGTCAGCGTCGCGACGCTGCAAACATTGAACTCCGGCGTCGATCTGAAAACGACAAACAAGCTGGTAGTTCCGAACAGCAATATTCGATTGACCAACTGGCGTCGGGCGGCCGCGAATTCTACTGATACCAACGCGCCGAGTCTGACGGTGGTGCGCGCGCGTAAAGGCGACACGATTACCAAAATTGCGGCAGCTCATAAGCTGTCTGCTATCGAACTGTCGCACCTTAACGGAATCGCACCGGATGTCGAGTTGCGAGCCGGACAAGAGATTAAGCTGCCAGGCGCCCCGAGTGCATCAGGTTCGCGACGGAGATAAATCCGGATTCCGTTGTCTGATTAAGTGAGTGATAAACGGTTGCTTGCGAGCGACCGATAAGAATATGGCGAGCGCGCTTCATTCAGAGGCGCGCTCTGTGTATTTAGGTGTCACAGACTCTTGGGCCGAGATATCACGCAACCGAAGTGTTAGTTCATTTGAGCACAGACTGAAGAGGCTTTTGACCCGACTCCCATGCTCTTCCGCACACAATCCGCCGCTGTTTATGGTATTGACGCAGACCTCGTCGATATCGAAGTCGATCTGACGCCGGTGCGGAACGAAGCCGACTTGCCATCGTCTGTTATCATCGTCGGCCTGCCCGATCTGGCCGTGCGTGAATCGCGCGAACGCATTCGCGCGGCTATCAACAACAGTGCGTTCTTCTTTCCGTTTCACAAGACCACGATCAATCTGGCTCCGGCGGACGTGCGCAAGGAAGGCGCTAGTTTCGATCTGCCAATCGCGCTTGGGATTCTCGGGGCCAACGGCGACCTCGGCGACGCCGCGCATCTCACGGACATACTCGCCGTCGGAGAGCTTTCGCTTGACGGGCGCGTGCGTCCGGTGCGTGGCGCGTTGCCGATCGCTTTGCGCGCGCGGCAATCGCAAACAAAACACTTGCTGCTGCCGGATGAAAATGCAAAAGAAGCCGCAGTCGTTTCCGACGTGAACGTCTACCCAGTCACCGATCTCAGAAATGCGGTCGAGTTAATCGCGGCGATTCGATCGACAAATCCGCCGGAGCCAATCCGCGTCGATCCTTCCGAGCTATTGATTCACGATGAGCGCTACGCCGTTGACTTTCGCGAAGTACGCGGCCAGCAAGCCGCCAAGCGCGCGTTGGAAGTGGCCACGGCCGGCGGGCACAACATCCTGCTAATCGGTCCGCCAGGCTCTGGCAAGACAATGCTGGCGAAGCGTCTGCCAACGATTCTGCCGCCGCTGGAATTCGAGGCCGCGCTTGAGTTGACGAAGATCCATTCCGTTGCCGGACTAACCGGACGCGCGGGACTCGTGACTGAACGGCCATTTCGCTCGCCGCATCACACGATCAGCAACGCAGGGCTAGTCGGCGGCGGCGCGGTGCCGCGTCCCGGCGAAGTATCGCTCGCGCATCAGGGCGTCCTGTTTCTCGATGAGTTGCCGGAATTCGATCGCAGCGTACTCGAGGTTCTGCGCCAACCGCTCGAAGATCAGAAAGTCACAATCAGCCGCGCGGCGATGTCGCTCACGTTTCCGGCCTCGTTCATGCTGGCCGCGGCAATGAATCCTTGCCCGTGCGGATTCTGGAATGATCCGACGCGCGAATGTCGTTGCACGCCTTTGCAGATTCAGCGCTACGTCGGTCGTATCTCCGGGCCTTTGCTGGATCGCATCGATATCCACGTCGATGTGCCCGCGGTTAAATTCCGGGATCTGACGGGCGAGACGCCGCCTGACGCGGAAGACTCAGCCGGCATTCGTCAGCGCGTAATCAGAGCGCGCGAGCGACAGCGCGCGCGGCTTGCGTCCGAGGGAATCTTTTCAAATGCCGCGATGACGCCGCGTTTGATTCGACTTTATTGCCGGATCGATTCGGAAAGCGAGACCATGCTTGAGCGCGCCATGGCCCGCCTGGGCTTGTCCGCGCGCGCCTACGATCGCATACTGAAAGTCAGCCGCACCATCGCCGACCTCGAAGACTCAGACGAGATTCAGTCCGCTCACGTCGCCGAAGCGGTGCACTACCGCTCTCTCGATCGCACCTATTGGACGTGACCACGCTAGTTGTTACCTTCTCTCCGACTGCGAAAAGTTGCGCTGTCGCGTCGCGAAATTTCGCATATGCCTCTTAACCAGTGGGGAAACCCCCTCATGTTTCATACCCCTGACCTGTCTCCCGTCTGCAAGTAGTCATTTCTTGCCGTTCGAAGAGGAGTCCCTTGTCGTCATCATTCTGCTGATTATATTGGCCTATCCTTTCGCTAGTAGTCATTTGTGCCCGCTCGAAAAGGGCATCCACTCCCTTCCAAACTTCGCGTAACTGCTGGAGAGCAGTCAGAATCATGATCGGCACATTGATTGCAACCCCCTAATCGAATGCTAATTAGTGCCCAAGTCCTATTCGGTCCACCAGACTTTTTGAGTCCTGTAATAATCTCCGCGGCAAGAGCACGTCCGGAGGCTCTTGCACTTGAATGTCCGGCCAGCTTTCGCTCGGCCAATGACCAAAGGAGGCTTTCATATGTTTCGTGAACGAATTCGGCTAAGCGTCGGTTTGGTTAAGGCCCTCATCCTCACCGGTGCTCCGTTGCTCCTTTTTTTGGTGCTGAAGCCGGCACCAAAGGTGGTTGCTATTCCTGCATTTGCTCGCAAGTACCAAACTGCGTGCGCAACTTGCCACAGCAATCCTCCCGAGCTGAATGATTTTGGCGAGGCGTTCAAGAAGAACGGCTTCAAGTTTCCCAAGGACGACGAGACTTTTGTCAAAGAGCCTCCAGTGCTGTTGGGGGCCGAGGCCCAACGCGAGAACTTTCCCAAAGTTATTTACCCAGGTGAGATCCCGGGAACGATTCCCATATCCTTCCGGTTTCTGGGATTCGCTGCCTACAACAACAGGCGGCCATTGTCGGCAGGCGTTGTGCCGCGGACGGATCTGTTCACACCCGACACGTTCACGATCATTGCCGCCGGCAGCTTCGGACAGAACCTCTCCTTTTGGATAGACGACGACGTCTCAACAGGCGGGTCAGGAGCTGCCGGCGGACTGGGCGACGGCTATCTGAAGGTGAACGATCTGGGCCATTACCTCGGCTTGCCGAAGGATGCTCTCAACCTCCGCTTTGGACAGTTCGAATTGGATCTGCCTTTCACCCAGGCGCGCAGCATAAATCCGACCAGTTACGATATCTACGATCAGGCCAGCGTCGCCGGTGGGCTGGGCACCACCAACAATCCGTTCCTGTTTGGCGCGCCACAGCGTGGCGTTGAAATCGGAGGCTATCCCAACGACGGAAACTTCAGTTGGTCGCTCGCGTTGGTCAACGGCACTAATGATGCCGCAACCCTGCGCAGCTCAAAGGACATCTACGCGCGTGTCTCTCAGCGGTTCAACTTTGAGCGTGATCCAAAATCCCGAAAAGACGTGCAGGCCTCAAGTAAGACCGGGCCGCGCGATCATACTTCGCTTCGCCTCGGAGCGTTCTACTACTACGGGCGAAATGAACTCAATCTCGACCGTTCGCTGTTTCCAGAGCTCGGGACCATCCGCGAGCGTTTCTACCGCGCCGGCGGCGACTTTCGTTTCAAGTATCGCAAGTTCGAAGTCTATGGGCTCGGGATGCACGGGCGTGACCAAAACCACCTGATCCCGGACCCAGAAGGTGGCGTTATTGAAAGAGGAACCCCGGTCACGTTCACCGGAGGGTTCGCACAGGCGCAGTACTGGTTCTATCCCTGGGTGATCGGAATCATGAGATACGATGTCGTGAACTCACCCACAGATTTTCTGAACGGCGCTTCTGCACACAACACGCGCAACCGTTTTTCGCCGGGCGTCCAGATAATTATCCGCGGCAATATCAAAGCGGTGTTCGAGTATCAGCGGCGCTGGCAGCAACTGGCGGATCCGTCGGGGCGTTTCCGGGCCAACGGCTTCGTATTCGGGATCGACTACGTCTTCTGATTTACGGACTAACGCCGCTCCCCAGAAACTAAACATGTGCTTTCTTCAAAGGAGAATCATCGCAATGAAATCGTTACTCAATAAACCGCTACTTTCGGCCGTGTCCGTACTTGAATTCCTGATGATTGTGGCGGCGTTGGCCAGCGTCAGCATGGCTCAGGAAATCCAGGGCAAGGTCAGCGGCGCACGCGCTGGGACCGTCGTTTACGTCGATTGGATCTCTGGCAAAGACTATAAGGGGCAAGGCAAGCATGTCACGATGGATCAGAAGGGGATGACTTTCAGACCCCACTCACTCGTGGTGCTGAGAGGAACCACTGTCGATTTCCTGAATAGTGATGCCGTCGGACACAACGTCTACTGGAAATCCGTAGGCGGCGACAGGTCCAAGGGAAACAATCTGGGCACTTGGCCACAGGGGCAGACGAAATCCTACACCTTTTGGGACGCGGGAGCGGTGCCATTGCTCTGCAACGTCCATCTAGAAATGTCAGGTTACATATTTGTCGTACCGACACCTTTTTACGCTCTCACCAAGGCTGATGGGAGCTTTGTAATCAAAGGTGTCCCGCAAGGCCACGTGACGCTAAGGACCATGGGTGGCGCGTCCAAATCGAAAGACGCCGATGTCGGCGCTGGAATTACAAACGTCCAGTTCTGACCGTGCATCGTAAAGCGTTTGGCTTAACTTGTTCGCGTTGGGACCTAAGCAACGGTACTCGTCTGCCTGTAAGAAAGCGAGCAGCGTGTGGATCGATCACATTCAAAACTCGTCGATCTCGAATGGCTGGAGTCTAACTTCCCGTGCATGCAGGCATGCCCCGTTCACACGGAAGCCGGACGCTACGTCGCCTTGATTGCAGAAGGGCGTTATGAAGAGGCGTACCGCTATGCCCGCCGGCCCAACCCACTGGCTTCTATCTGTGGTCGGGTTTGCGGCCATCCGTGTGAGACCGACTGTCGGCGCGGCAAACTTGACGCGCCGATCTCCATTCGCGCCCTCAAACGCTTTCTGACAGAGCGTTACGGACCAGAGTCGCGCAACCCCATCGATGTATTCCCCGACAAACCTTCAGTTTCACGCCCGGACCAAGTAGCGATAATTGGTTCCGGACCGGCCGGCCTCGCTGCCGCACACGACCTGGCTTTGCTGGGTTACCCAGTAACGATTTTCGATGCAGCTCCGATTCCTGGTGGCATGCTACATCTGGGTATTCCTGAGTATCGTTTGCCGCGTGATGTGCTGAACGCGCAAATTCGCGAAATCCTGGATCTGGGTATCACGCTTAAACTTAACGCCCGCCTGGGCAGGGATTTTTCGCTTACAGATCTCCGCGCTCAGGGTTTCAAGGCCGTTCTGCTTGCGCTCGGTCTGCATCGGAGCCGTGACCTGACGGTGCCGGGCCACGAGCTTGATGGCGTAATCAAAGGCATAGATTTTCTGTTGAACGTCAATCTTGGTTATCGCTTTTCGATTGGTCAAAAAGTAGTTGTGATCGGCGGCGGCAACGTGGCCATAGATGTGGCGCGCTCTGCCCTGCGTGAGCAGCAGCGCTTGACGCTCGAAGACCTTACCGCCCACGAATTGCCAGAGAGCTTAAGCGCCGGCGAACAACAGGTGGCAATGAAAGAGATGATGGATGTTTCGCGCGCTGCCTTGCGCCTGGGCGCGCGCGAAGTCCACCTGATCTGTCTGGAATCGCGCGCAGAAATGCCGGCCTTCGCGGACGAAATCGAGGAGGGCCAGCTTGAAGGGTTGAAGTTACATCCTTCGCTGGGCCCGCAAAGGTTCCTCGGCAGAAACGGCAAAGTCATAGGTGTCGAGACACTTCGTTGCACCTCGGTTTTCGACTCGGAGCATCGTTTTAATCCTACGTTCGAGCAGGGTACAGAAGCGGTGATCGACTGCGATACCGTCATTCTAGCTATCGGTCAGGCATCCGATCTTTCCTTCCTCACCCAGGCTGATGAGATCGAGATTACTCGCCAAGGCACTATCAAGATAGATGAAAACACGCTGATGAGCAGCGCACCCGGAGTCTTCGCCGCCGGGGATATTGCCTTTGGTCCGCGTCTGATCATCAGTGCGGTTGCCGACGGCAAGAAGGCGGCAGAAAACATCGATCACTATCTACGAGGAGGAGAATGGAAACCGCGCCCGCGGTATGTGCAAATCACAGTTCTTGATCATCACCAGATGGCCGAATCCTACGACGAGTACTCTCGCCTTGCAGTTCCGGTGATTCCAATTGACCGGCGTACGGGAGTGGTAGAAGTGGAAGCAGGCTTCAGCGAAGACGAAGCGCGCCGCGAGGCTAGACGCTGCCTGCAATGTTGGATCAACACGATCTTTGAAGGTAATGAGGCGGCGGGCACGGAATGTATTTTGTGCGGCGGGTGTGTGGATGTCTGTCCGGAGAATTGCCTGCAACTGATACCTCTCAGCCAATTGACAATTTCGGAAGAAGTAAAGGCGCAACTTGTTAGTGAGGCTCAATTTCATGAGACGAGTTTGCAACACCTGCACCCGACAGACCTGCCGGCGACTCACGGCTCGATGATGTTAAAGGACGAAACGATTTGCATCCGTTGTGGACTCTGCGCCGTTCGCTGTCCCGCCCACACAATTACGATGGAAGCGTTTCAGGTGTTCGATCAAGACCCAAACCGATCGGAGCTGGAGGTGCAAGCGGCATGACTGACGTCTTGGCGACAGCTATAGCCGGAAGGCCAGAGGAATCTGAGCGCGGAGAAATCGGACGCCGTGATTTCTTCAATGCGATTGCGGCGGGCGCGTTTGGTATTGCCGGACTTGGTGCCCTGGTTGTGACCTATCGGTTCCTCTTGCCGAATGCTCTGTTCGAGCCGTCCATGAATTTTCGCGCCGGTACTCCAGATCTTTATCCACTCGATTCGGTTACGTATATGCCAGACCAGCAGGTCTATATCTTGCGCACAGGAGATGGCCTTTATGCAGTATCAGCTATATGCACGCACTTAGGTTGCAATACCCAGTGGAAGCCTGAGGCGGGTTTAATCGCTTGTCCGTGCCATGGTAGCAAATTCAAAAGTGATGGCACCAAGGTTGAAGGTCCTGCGCCGCGATCGCTCCCGCACTTCGCTATCACGCTCACGCCTGACGGTGAACTCCTGGTGGACAAGCTCGAAACGATAAAGCCCGGACAGGCGTTGAGAGTCTGAGAGCTGAATATGAATACGATGGCTTTCAAGGAAATCCTGAATCGGGTGCGCGCTACGCGGGCCTGGAGATCCATTTTCCGTCGTGGTCCAGCTCGAACTAACCGGACGCGGAGCCTGGCGATCTTTGGTAATGTCTTCCTGCATCTCCTGCCAGTTAAGGTTCGCGAGCAATCGCTGCGTCTACGCGCCACCTACTACCTTGGCACAATTAGTTTCTTCATGTTCGTTGTGCTGACGCTGACGGGAATTCTACTGATGTTCTATTACCACGCCGCGGTGCCCCAAGCGTACCTGGACATGAAAGACCTTAGGTTCGTCGTTTCAAACGGCGTCTTTCTGCGCAATATGCACCGGGTGGCGGCGCACATCATGGTTATTGCAGTGTTCTGGCATATGTTTCACGTCTTCTATCGCGGAGGTTACCGGCCACCACACGAATTCAATTGGGCAATCGGCGTAGTGCTACTACTGCTCACACTCTTGTTGAGCTACACGGGCTATTTGCTACCGTGGGACCAACTGGCCTTCTGGGCTATTACGGTCGGTACCAACATCCTCTCTTCAGCGCCTTTTGTCGGGACGCAGCTCCGCTACCTGCTGCTGGGCGGAAATCTTGTGGGCGAGAACGCGCTGCTGCGGTTCTATGTTCTGCACTGCGTCATCCTTCCGTTGCTGGCTGCTCTGTTGATCGGAGTCCACTTCTGGCGCATTCGGAAGGATGGTGGTCTGACACTAAGAGAAGATTATGAGCGAGACAAAAAATAGATTCGAGGCAGAAGTCGGATCAAATGCCCTCAAGACCCCCGAGCGTGTTGTCTTCATTACTCCGAAGACTTCCGCCCAAGTCAAAGAAAAGGCGGACAGGCAATTAATGTCCTATCCGCAGCTCATGCTGCGCGAGGTGATTGCCTTTGAAGTGCTAACAATTGTGCTGGTGATCGTAGCGCTGGTTTGGGATGCGCCGCTTGAACAGTTGGCCAACCCGCTGCTAACGCCGAATCCCGCCAAAGCCCCCTGGTACTTTTTGGGCTTGCAGGAATTGCTTCACTATTTTCCACCTCTGGTAGCCGGCATCGTGATTCCCGGATTAGTCGTGTTGGCCCTGGTGGTAATTCCGTACTTCAACGTGAACATCAAGGGGGAACCGCTCTGGGCGGCAGATCGTTCCCGACGATTTTTGATCTTCATAGTGTCAGTTGGATTGTTGCTTATTTTTTTAGGTCTTTACCGAGCCTGGACTGTTCTCGTGCCCACAGCAGCCATCGCCGGGCTGACCATTGTCTCTTTCTTCCAATTGAAAAGGCCGCACAGTTTGATCAGGTTCCTACGAACGCGGCCTCTGTCCTGGTGGGTGATGACCTGGTTTATTGCTGTCTCGCTGACCTTGACGATCGTGGGAACTTTTTTCCGAGGGCCAGGTTGGTCCTGGGTCTGGCCGTGGAGATGACATGACGGCGGAGAAGATGGGAGAGATTTCACCGCGGCTGCGAGCGATATTCGCGCTGGCAAGCGTAGCCTTTGTGGCCGTACTCGCGGTCTCACCGGTTAAGGATTTCTTCCAGTCCTGGAAGCGATATGAGAAGGATTACGTTAGCTACGCGCAGACCCGGCCAGACACTAAACGCCTGCTGGCAGATTTTCATCCCGGCATCGATCAAATCTGGCTGCCTGAAATGCGAGTGCTTGATCGTTGCACTACATGCCATCAGGGCATTTCGCAAACCAGTCTCCGCGACGCATCAGTGCCACAACCCTTTCGAGCTCATCCAGCCATGCCACACGATGTCAAAAAATGGGGCTGCGTAATCTGTCACCGCGGCCAGGGGCCGGCGACAGAGATATCAGAGGCGCACGAAACAACGCTGGCTTGGGAGCAACCACTGTTGCCGATCAGATTTATCCAGGCGTCGTGTGGCGTGTGCCATCGTGCGGACCTGCCACAAACACCTAAGCTCAATCGAGGCCGGGAGCTTTTGTCTCAACTGAACTGCGTGGGCTGCCATCACCTGCAAGACATCGAGCGGTCAGCAATGCTAGGGCCGGACTTGAGCAACATCGGCAATAAACTGACGCGCCAGTGGATTTATAAGTGGCTGAAAGAGCCGCATACGGCTGTGGATAGCTCAGGCAACACAGTCGTCGACGGTTACGAGACCGAAGAAGAGCCGCGGATGCCTCAGTTCCGTCTGACTGATCAAGAAATCAAGGCGCTGTCAGCCTATCTGACGACACTCAAAGGTCAGCCTATAGAGCCATTCAAATTCGATCAGAGTGTAGTGGCGAGTTTGCAAAAGAGCGCCGACCTGGCAGACCAGGGCGAAGTTCGTTTTCGTCAAATGTTCTGCACGACTTGCCACTCTCTCGCCGTCACGCAAGGCGACGAGACCAAATTGATTGGCGGAGACATTGGACCAGAACTTACAAAGGTCGGTAGCAAAGTTAACCCGGATTGGTTGGTTGCCTGGTTGCGCGATCCGCAAAGCTACTTGCCGCACGCCTTGATGCCACGTTATCGCTGGTCGGATCAAGACCTCTACAAGGTTACGCAGTACATCAATACGAGATTGACTGACCCCGACCTCTTGAGCAACGTCCCGCCGCTGGAGGAGCCGACGCAAGAAGAGATCCGCCTGGGCCAGCGTTTATTCCTGGAAAAGGGCTGTGCCAGTTGTCACCTGATTCAAGGTGTCAGCCCACAAAAAGATTTCGGCCCTGACCTGGCGATTCTCGGCAGCAAGAACGTTTCACAACTCGAATTCGGCAACTCGAATATTCCGCGGAATATCATTTCCTACATTCAGGCCAAGATTACCGATCCACTATCGGTCAATCCAGCGGCACGCATGCCGCAATATCGTCTGACCCCAACAGACCTGGACGCGATTACAACTGCGCTGCTTAGCATGACAGGCAGCCCGGCTAACAGCAGCCTCGCGCAACTCACAGTGCCGCGAGCCCAAGGTGCGTTTCATCCCGCCGGCGCCTTTGGCGAACTTTACGACCGTTACAAGTGTGCCGTCTGTCATCGCTTCAATGGTGAAGGCGGAAATCTCGCGCCCGATCTGTCGTTTGAAGGTAGCAGAGCACAAGGTCAGTGGATCGCAGGTTTCCTCAAAAACCCCGAGACCCTCCGGCCGACACTCATCTTTCGGATGCCGCAATTCAACATAACAGACCAGGAGGCGTCCGTAATTGCTGATTACTTAGGCATGGTCACGCAGAGTCCTGCCGTGAAGCTCTCGGCTGTTGACCAGAAGCAGTTCACGCCTCAGATGGCTGAAATGGGAAAGCAACTCTACGAAGTGAAGTATCAATGCAGTGCGTGTCACACGATTGGTTCTGCGGGTGGGTATGTTGGGCCTAATTTGAGTAACGCAGGGAATTGGTTGAATGCCGCGTGGATTGAAGAGTGGCTCAAAAATCCTCAGGCACTGGTCCCGGGAACAATCGAGCCGCGTCGTACCTTGACCGAGCAAGAGGTGCAAGCCTTGACCGCGTATGTGTTGACGCTCAAAAAGAAAGCCCAACCCACGAGTACGAGTGCCGCCACTGCGGCGCTGGGAGGAGCAAAATGAGGCGGCGACGGATTGCTTTGTTACTGATCATTCCGGCGTTCATCATCCTTTCATCGTGTCAACGCAAGGCGGCGATCTCGACGCTCAATCCGAATCTCAACGCCTACGATGTCGAGCAGAGTTCGACTGATCCACAACGACTGATCCCGCTCAATTATCAACAGGCGCAAGGCAAGCGCGTATTCAACCACAACTGTGTCTGGTGCCACGCCGAGGCGACTCCAGCCGGACCGTCCAACCGATCAAACTTGAGTCCCACTCCCCCGCTATTTACTGACGGAGAAACGTTCAATTCCCTGAGCGACGACTTTATGCAGAACACCATTACGCTCGGTGGCAGCGCGATGGGGAAATCCGCCATCATGCCGCCTTGGGGTCAAACGCTAACGCAAGACGAGATCCGAGCCGTTCTAGCTTACGCCCGCGCGGTCGCTCAGCCGCCGTACAAAGCCTCAGCTCGGCCTGCGTCACAATACTCGGAGAAATAGTCATGAAATCAAACAGCCAATCAACGGTCGCGTTCGTTGCAACCTGCACACTCTTACTGCTCTTTGGGCCGGCGCGAAGCTTTGCGCAGGTTAGTCCCGCGGAGATTCTCAACCCTCGCCTCAAAGCCCTCGAGCAAACACACCTGAGCAAGCTTATTGCCATTAATCAGACGGTCCCGTTACTGACATATTCCTTTCCTTTTTCGCTAAACCGTTATGTTGGGTCGGATCCTAAGTCGCAAACCGGTGTCGACGGGCGTGGCCTGGAATTTGTCAACTTCCACGATCAAACAGTCTTAAAGGTGACGGGAAACTACCAAGCCGCTTTCGATGCCGATCGTCTGACATCCAATCAGCGCAGCAGCCGGGTCTTTAATGACGTCGTCTACCAAGTCCTCGAGGTTCTACCGGGATATTTCTCGTCCGCCGATGAGTTTGACGCGGTTGGCTTTGAGATTTGTTACCACGTGCGCAGAAAGGCTCCGCACTATGAATACGAAGGGAAGGAAATCCTGGTCGCAGTTCTAAGTAAGGCCGATGCTTTGCGCTATGCCAAGGCGCCAACCGACTCAGAGCGACAGGAAATACTGAACCGCTCAGAGATATTCCTCAACGGAAAGCCATTTGGTTTGGCGCTTAGCGGAAGTGAGCCCTTAGACGTTGCCACACTTCAACGATCGGTGAAGCAACCGGCAACGGCCGCAAACCAGAAGCAAGGTGCTCCTTCAAATTCGTCTGACCCTGCGAATTTTGCACGAACGGGGCAGGACGAGAGGGCTACTTCTGAAACCGCCAGCATGCCAGGGACCGCGGCGGTGGTGCGTACTCGAGCCGACGCCGAACGTCTCGAAACCAAATACAAGTCCCAACTCGATGCCCTGGCCGCTGCGGGTTTGGCCAACTATCACTTTGTGCAGTATGCGCCACCGTCATTCGCAGTTTTCCGCAACCAGATATTTCTTCAGTTGACACTTCGGAATCCGAATACTTTCGACAAGGAAGCTACGTCGATCTACAAGCGAGCAGCGCGTAGTTTTGATCTTTTTGTGGCGCCGCAACTGAAGTCAATCCTTGAACGCATTCCGGATGACGCAGAACTTGGCGGTCTCGACATCACCGTTCTGAATGACTTGACTGGAACTGCTGGACACTCGTCCGAAGCGGTGGAGTTCGTTTGTCCGCTCGGAGCCTTGCGGAAATTTGCAGATGCCGACATTACAAACCAAGACCTGATCAACCAAAGTGTGGTGTTGGTCAACGGTGTGCGGATCTCCTTGAACCTCCAACAAGTGGAATGATCCGCGTCCTCCCGAAGGCGACCGCTATCCAGCAAGGTACACTCTAAAAACGCAGACGAGATTCAGTCCGCTCACGTCGCCGAAGCCGTCCATTACCGCTCTCTCGATCGCACTTGTTGGACGTAAGCGAAAACAAACATGGAAATGCTGCCGCCTTTGCAGTCTCAAAGCGAGGGTAGCATCTCGGCTTGTCAGAGCGCGCCTATGATCGGATACTGAAACACGAGTGGCTTCACGCGAAACCGAAACACCGCGAACTTCGGATTACCAGTTGACGCAGCGGGCCGCCGAAGGTGACATGAAAGCCTTCGAGGAACTGTACCAGCGTCATAACCGTCGCGTTTATTCACTCTGCTTGCGCATGACTGGAAACGTGACTGAAGCGGAAGACCTGGCGCAGGAAGTTTTCATTCAGCTCTTTCGCAAGATCGGCAGCTTTCGCGGCGAGTCGGCATTTACTACCTGGCTGCATCGTCTGACCGTCAATCAGGTCTTGATGCACTTTCGCAAGCGCGGCGTGCGGCTGGAACAGACGACCGAAGACGGCGAGGCGCCGATTCAGATCGTCAAGGGCACTGAGAACCCGAATGCGATGCCCGTTGTCGATCGCATCGCGCTCGACAGGGCGATTGCCCAATTGCCACCCGGGTATAAGACGGTTTTTACGCTGCACGACATCGAAGGTCACGAACACGAAGAGATTGCCCGGATGCTGGGCTGCTCGGTTGGCACTTCAAAGTCGCAATTACACAAGGCCAGAATGAAATTACGGGGCTTGCTCAGGCAACAGAACAAGCCGCACTAGCAACCAAGACACGGCCCTTTTGCGAAGTTCGGGCACATGTTCGAGTTCCCAAGGCGGGCCAGTTTGACATAGCGGCGAGTGGAATCTCACCGCTGGAACGGACAAAAGAAGACGCAGTCTCCCCTTTGTTGCTTTGAAGACCGCGAGAGTCGCGCAGTCCCGGGCTGATTTGGAAGATGCGCGACCCATCAGAAGGTTAGAAGAAATGAACTGCGAGAAGTATCAGGAACTGCTCAGCGATTTTCTTGACGGGTCGCTGACTCCCGAAGATCACAACAGAGTCGAAGCACACGTGAACGCGTGCGGCGTGTGCGCCGACGCGCGCAGTGACCTCGAGGCCATCGTCGTGTTTTGCCGCGAGAATCGCGGCGAGTATGATGCAGTGCCGAACGAGCGCGCGCTGTGGCTGCGGATTAGCAACACCATCGAAAACGAATTGCCGGTTCCGGCGCGAGCAGAAGTCCAGACAAAGGCCGGCTGGTGGTTTCGCTTGATGAACCAAAGCTGGCAACTGTCGTTTCCACAGCTTGCTGCTTCAGTAGCGGCAATCGTAATAGTGGTGGCGCTGGGAACGGTAGTTGGTGTCCGTCGATTCCAGGACAGGGCCGTCCAGGGAACGCCCATCGTGTCAACCGGCTCGACAGTCGAGGAGCGCTATCGCCAGCAACAACAGATGATTGCTTACTGGAACCAGCGGGTTGAATTGAACAAGGCGCGTTGGAACCAGCAGATGCGCGAAACATTCGATCGCAATATGAGCGTGATCGATGCTGCAGTTAACGAGTCGATGGGCCGGTTGAAACAGAATCCGCACGACGGGGTTTCCGAAGACATTTTGAACGCCGCATTGAACGACAAGGTGGAGTTGCTGAAAGAATTTGCCGATTTGTGATCCGTGGCGTGTAGTTGAGCGCCTAGTGGTGACGACCCGATACCGAATGAACATCTACCCGCCCACCATCAGAAACAGAGCAAGTCATCTTGCAGCGCTTTTCGCTTTCCTGATCGCGGTTTCATCAACCAGTGCGTTTGCACAGCAGAAGGTGTCGCGAAGTTTTCCTGCGGGCAAGAATGTCCGACTCGAGTTGAAAAACCTCTCCGGCACGATCACGGTCGAAACATGGCAGAAGGACGAGATTCGCATCACGGCCACCATGGAATCTCCGGCGGCGCATTTCAATCCGCGCCAGACCGACGCGGGTTTAGTAATCGACATCGTCGGTGACAACCGCGGCCGCGGCGACGTTGGTGACATGAACTTCAAGATTCAGGTGCCGGCGCGTACCTCAGTTGACCTGGAAACGCGGCGCGGGCAAATCAACGTCAGCAACATCCAGGGCGACCTGGTCCGCGCGCACATCTCAACCTCAGGCGATGTCACGCTGTCGGGAATTAACGCGGCCCGCGTCTTTGCCTCGAATACGACCGGCGATATTTTCTTCGATGGAGAATTTGCTTCGGGCGGCACCTATGAATTCAAGTCGGGCCAGGGAAATATTACTCTGCAACTTCCTGCGAACTGTGGATTCCATTTGGTCGCAACAGCGCCCGCTAAAAAGATTTCCATGGGCAGATTCTGGAACGACGGCATGAAACTGTTGGGCGAAGGACGCAGAATCATCGGCGACGTCGGTGACGGACGGGCTTCGGTCACGGTCACGACTTATCAGGGCAACGTTAATTTCGTCCGTCGCTAGACAAACTCTTTCTTTCTCGCGCACAATCACAAGCAGTGAAGCCGGCGAAAAGCGCAATCTCTATCTTAACTGCGGTCTTGTCCCTTATCTCTACTCTCATCTTCGCCCTGCCAGTCACAGCGCAAAAGAACAAGAAGCCTGCTGCGCCTATTGGGCCGCTCTTGACGCGCACCGTCACGCGGCATGAAAGTCGGCGCTTTTTCTACGGCGGCACAGTCACGATTGCGGGAGCGCCGAACGGTTCCATTACGATCGAAGGTTGGCAACGCAATGAAGTTGAGATCAGCGCGGAGATAGAGCTGCACGCCGCGACTGAGGAGGATCTCAGCCGGCTGGCAACGGTCAACAACTCTGTCGTCGATGAAGACGCCAACCACCTCCGCGTACTCACGACCGGCACGCATGATCGGGCTTTCATGAAACGCGCAGCCAGGGACTTTCCCAAATCTCTGATCGGACTACCGTGGAAGATCGATTATCACATCAAGGTTCCCGCCGTCACTGATTTGGAGATCAACGCAGGCGTCGGCCCAATTAAGCTTGCCGGCGTCGAAGGCGCGATTCGCCTGAACGCGGTGCAGACTGACGCAAACCTGTCGCTGACCGGCGGCTTGGTTTCGGTGATTGTCCAGACCGGCACGGTCGATGTCATCATTCCCGGATTAAGTTGGCACGGGCTTGGCGCGGACATTAAGCTGGCGAGTGGGAACCTCAATGTCGGACTAATGCCAGGCTTTAGCGGGGACATCAACGCTGACGTGCTCCGAACCGGCGAGGTTAAGAATGCCTTCGCGAACCTCGAGCCGCGCGAGCGCAACAGCATCACGCCGCGTTCTCTGCGCGCGCGCGCCGGCAATGGGGGCGCGACACTGACGTTCACAGTAGGCGAAGGTACGATTCAAATAGAACAAGTAAGCCGTAAGCAGTAAACGGAAGGCATAAAGCAAATCCTATCTGGCGAATGGCAACGGAAATTCAACTCGACGTACTCGCCATCTTCTCGCATCCTGACGATGCTGAGCTGACCATGGCTGGGACTTTGCTCAAATTAAAATCCCTTGGTCATCGTGTTGGGGTGCTCGACATGACGCGCGGCGAGATGGGCACGCGCGGCACGCCCGAGATTCGCGCGAAGGAATCGCTGGATGCGGCGCGCGTAATGGGCCTGGACGCGCGTGTGAATCTCGAACAACCCGACGGCCACATCGTCGTCAGCGAAGAAACCCGGCAGGCCATGGTGCGCGCGCTCAGAAAACACCGCCCCAGGGTAGTCTTCACTTCACACTGGGACGATCCACATCCCGATCACGCCGCCACCTCGCGGATCGTGCGCGAAGCCGCGCGGCTGGCGACGATGCGCCGCTATGATGAGCAAGCCGGGCTGGACGCGATCAAGATGCCGGCGGTTGCCCACGCGGTCTATTCGCGTCTGGTCGTGCCGTCATTCATCGTCGATGTATCAGATTTCGCGGAAGGAAAAATGAAAGCGATTCGCGCGCACGCTTCGCAGTTTTACAGCTCACAGTCGCAGGAGCCGACTACGCGCATAAGTGAGCAGAACTTTCTGCAACAGCTTGACGACAGCACGAGGTATTACGGTTCGCTGATTGGCGTCGCCGCCGGCGAAGCTTTCTATGTGCGCGAAGCGCTGAACGTGGAAGATCCGGTGGCGCTGTTAACGCGGCCAATGAATATCTATTCGTAGTAGGCGACTGAAAAGCTCCCTCTCCCTTTGGGAGAGGGCTGGGGAGAGGGATTAGGACAGCAGTTCGTGTGGTCTCCATGTGCCACTGCGCGTCGGTTTCACACTTTCGCCCTCTCCCTAACCCTCTCCCAAAGGGAGAGGGAACAAACAAGGCAGTGATTACTTCTTCTTTTCTTCGAGCACCGACCGGGCAATGGCAATCACGGCGCTGGCGCGCGGCGCGTCGCGCTGGAAACCGCGCGCCAAATCAACCGCCTTCTCGTAATCCTCTTTAGCCAGGGCCTCGAAGATTCCGGTCACGTCAAAGTCCGCCACTGAACTCTGGTGGACCGATGACATTCCTTTCGTGGCAAAGCGGAGAGTTAATTCGCCGTCTTCGCCGGTGAAATTTTCCGCGGAGTTGGCTGCCTTGACAGCATCAGTCATTGAATCCCAAGCACCCGCGCGATTGGCCACCAGCAGCGCGTTAATCACACCGAAGAATGCGCGGGGGCGATCGGGATCGGAGCCATCGATGCGTCGCGCCTCCGCCGCGGCATCCTCGATCAAGCCCAGCGCCTTCTCGCGATCAGACTTGACCAGCAGCTTTGCGGTTTGAGCCAGCAGCCAGCTCTTCTGCAGATGCGTTAACTCTCCGGTGCGAACAATCTCCAGAGCCCGTTCCGGGTCTTTCTTATCGATCGCCCGTATGGCCATCGAGGCGTCAATGAATGCGCGGGCATTGTTGCGCATTTCACTGTCGTCGATCTTGGCGACATAATCGCGAGCCCGCATGTCTTCCTTACCAGACAGAAGCATAGCAAGTTGCAGATTGAGTCGATCTCGTTCCGCCGATGTCTTGGCGTGATCGACCTGATCCAGCAGCGCCTGTTCCTGGTCCGCGGCGGGTTTATCCGGACTGATTCCTTTCCGCACCCATTCGTCGTCGCGCTGGCGGGTGCCGTCGCGCACGATCGAGCCGAGTACCTCGAGTTGGTCACGCAACGCCGTTGTGATTTCGGGCGTGGCGAATTGTTCGAACAGCGGCATCAGACGTTTGATGACCAGATACTCGCCATCCGGCCCCGACGTGGTTTGGTCCTGACCCGGGGGCGCCAGGGGCCGCAGCAGAATGCTTGCCGCGGTGCGAAAGAAGGAGGCGCGCAGTTCCGGCGCCACGTTTGGAGGCTCGGTAGGGCGATTGGTCTGAGACGTGTTGGCGCCACCAGGTCCCTCGAAGGTAATGTACAGGTGGGGCGTGAACAGATAGGACGAAAGCAGCGATACGGTGTTGGCGTCAGATTGCAAACTAACTGCCGCATTCACCAGCATCGCCGCGTAGCGCTGGTCGGCTAACGCCGGGCTCTTCTCGCGCAAGTAAGAAAGAAAATCAATTGCCGACATATTGATTCCGCCTAGTACCGGATCGGCAAACTGCAGCGCGCGCTCAGTATCGCCGGCGTCAAGTAGCTGCCGCGCCAAACCCAATCTCTGCCTAACCGCCTCGTCCGTGCCGAAAAGATTGGGCCTGTTATTCTTCGCGTCGGTAGATTCCTGTTCTTTCTGTGTCTTGAACTTGCCCAGGAATTCTTCGCCGAGAGTCCGGTCACGCTTTGCAGCAAGCCGCAAGACTTCTCGTCGCACGTCTGGAGGCGACGTCACCGCATAGCCTCCGCCGGTTTTAGCTTTAGCCTGGCGAATTTCTTCCTGAAGACGGTCCTGTCCCTCTCTGTCTGCAATTTCGGCCGCGTCCCAGGCACTTCGAAAAAGTGCCCGAGCTCGTTCCGTGTCGGCGTCCCAAAGCGCATCGGCAATGCGCGCCTGCGTGCGTGCTCGCAACGTCTGATCGCTGAAGTTGCGCACATCGGCGGCCAGCGAAATCAAGAGCGATCGAGCCTGGGCCCGTCGCTCTGCCAGGATTCTCGCGGCTTCGGCATCCCTGGCTGCTTTGCTATCGGCTGCTGCGTTCTTAGCCGGGGCAACATTAGGCTGCTCGTTGGCTTTGGTCTTAGTGGCTGGCTGAGCCTTGGCGGCGTAGGACATGGCCAGCAGGCAGAAAGCTGCCAGGAAGGGAAGGGAAAGGCGTTTCATCACAACCTCCGGAGAATGTATGAACTTGCTTGGCTTCAGAAACGCGCCAGATGGCGAACGGTTCCAGAACGCGAGGAAAAACTTTGAGGACGGCTAAACCGCTACGACTTCCATTTCGGGATCGACTTCCTGCTTCAGCATGCCTTCGATTGCCATAAGCGTGCCGGAGAGTGAACTCGGACAACTGCCGCAAGCGCCCTGATAGCGAATCTTCAGCGTGTGTTCTTGCAGGCCGATGATTTCCACGTAGCCTCCGTCACCCATCAAAGCAGGTCTAACCTTTTCGTCGAGGATCTCGTTGATGCGCAACAAACGAGGGTCATCGCTCGTCACGGCGGCAATAGCGCCGCCCACAGCCGCAGCGCTGGCGGGCGAAGCCGCCGAGACTGAATCAGCCGCGCGAATCGGCACGGCCAGCGCGGGCAAAAGCTCGTCCCAGTCGGCCGAGTCTTCTTTCTCAGCAGTAATCATGTTGTCCATGTAGAAGACGGACACGACGCTGCCGACATCGAAAAGAGATTTTGCCAGGCTGTCGCTTTGCGCCTGGGCGACTGAGCCGAACTGCCGCGCCACGCCATTGGTGACGGGCTCGCGCAGAATGAACTTCACGGCATTAGGGTTTGGAGTTTCCTGGATGTCACTAATCTTTGGCATTGCTTCTTTGTGCGCTTCGGCTAATCGAACCAGCGCGATCTTTCTTTAGGTTTGCCTAATCATTATAACCCTTCAGAGGCCGCAACTCTAACCGCTCACGAACCGACAAGACATCTTGACGACAAGACAGCCAAAATGCTTGCAGCAAACGCGCGTGCGCAATATACTCGCGGGCCTCACTTGACCCCCCTTTCTCAAAGGTGAGACAAGTTGAGACGGAGGCAGACGATTGCGAGGGTCGCCTGCCTCCCTTTTTTTGGAGTAAGCAGTGAACAATGTGAGCTGTGAGCAGTAAGACGACCTCGCCGAGGATACTCGTCCGCCGCTTCTTGCTGACTGCCGACTGCTCACTGCATACTGCTCACTGATTCATGAACATCGGAATCACAGTTTATCCAACCTATGGCGGCAGCGGTATCGTAGGTTCTGAGCTGGGCAAAGAACTTGCCGCGCGCGGTCACACGGTGCACTTCATCTCATCGTCTTTGCCGACGCGTCTGACTGAGCTGAACGAACGCGTGCGCTTTCACGAAGTCGAAATGATGTCGTATCCGCTCTTTGAGCATCAGCCGTACACGCTGGCGCTGGCGACCAAGATGGCGACCGTGGCAGAGACCGAAAATCTCGATTTGCTGCACGTGCACTACGCTATTCCCCACTCGATCAGCGCGATTCTGGCGCGGGAATCTTTGAAGCCGCATCGGCGCTTGCCGGTAATAACGACTTTGCACGGCACGGACATCACGCTGGTCGGCGCCGATCGATCTTATCTGCCGATTACGCGCTATGGCCTTGAGCAATCAGACGGCGTCACTGCGATCTCGAATTATCTAAAGCAGGCGACCCTTGAAACTTTTCAATTCGATCGCATCCAGGTGATTCCCAACTTCGTTTGCGCGCAGGAATACCAATGCCGCGCGATGACGGACTTGCGCGCGACGCTTTCGCCCGATGGCGCGCCGGTAATGGTGCACGTTTCAAACTTTCGTCCAGTGAAACGGCCGGTTGATTGTGTTGAGATCCTGGCGCGGGTGCTGAAAAAGACTGACGCGCGGCTGGTGATGGTCGGCGACGGGAGCGAGCGCACGAACGCGATTCACCGCGCGCAATGTCTGGGCATATTTGACCGTTGCGTCTTTGTCGGCAAGCAGCCTCGCATCGTCGACTACCTTTGCGCGGCCGACGTTTTGCTGCTGCCATCGGAACAGGAATCGTTCGGCCTGGCAGCTCTGGAAGCGATGGCCTGCGAAGTTCCGGTGGTCGCCTCGCGCGTGGGCGGGGTTCCGGAAGTGGTTGACGACGGCGACACGGGATTTCTCAGCGCGGTGGGCGACGTCGATAAGATGGCCGCGGACGCGACGCGCTTGTTGACTGACGAAAAGCTGCGCCGCGAAATGGGCCAGCGCGCCCGCGCTTCGGCCACCTCGCGCTACAGCACCGATCTGATCATTCCGCAATACATCGAGTTTTACGAACGGGTTCTCGCTTCGTGAGTCGTAGAGTTTCTCACGGTCGGACTACCGCAAGCTTGAGCTTCAGTTGAAGCCCGCCGAGCTGATTTTCAGGCCTTTGATCCCCGGCGTTCGTCTTTTGCTCCGGGGGGTCATTCGTACTAAGCTGTCGCGAAAGTTTGCGGCGAGGGACCACTGTGGAGAGACGCAATTTCCTTGCGGTCATTTTAATCACCCAACTGGCTGCGGTTTCGTTTGGCCAACAACCCCGCACGCCGATTACTGAGCCACCACCACCACGGCAGCCGCCGGCAACTCAACAGCAAAAGCCCGAAGACATCGACGTGGTTCGCATCACGACGAATCTGGTTCAGGTCGATGCGGTCGTCACGGATAAGAATGGGAAAGTCGTCACCGATTTGAAACCTGAAGAAGTTCAAATCTTCGAAGACGGCAAGCCGCAAAAGATCACGCACTTTTCTTACAATGTCAGCGAGACTCCTGTCGTCGAGCGCCCTGCAAAGCCGGCACCCGCTGACAAGAACGCGCCGCCCGTTCCGCCAGTGGCCTTGAAGCCCGAACAAGTGCGCCGGACGATGGCGATCGTTGTTGACGACCTCGGTCTGTCTTTCGAAAGCACTTACTTCGTTCGCCGCGCGCTTAAGAAATTCGTTGACGAGCAAATGCAGCCGGGCGATCTGGTGGCGATCGTTCGCACCAGCGGCGGGATGGGTGCTTTGCAGCAATTCACATCCGACAAACGCCAGCTTTACGCGTCGATCGAGCGCGTCAAGTGGTATGCGAGCGGTCGTGGCGGCGTGGGAGCGTTCGCCCCAATCCAGCCACCGACGCCCGGCCAGTTCGGCCCCGAGATAGATGCAAAGAACGAAGAGTTGAACCAGTTCCGTGAAGACTTATTCGCCGTCGGAACGCTGGGCGCGATCAGTTACGTGGTGAAGGGTTTGCGCCAACTGCCAGGCCGCAAGTCGGTTCTGCTGATATCGGACGGGTTCAGGATTTACAGCCAGGACGACGCGATGCGCAATTACCTGGCTCGACAAAGGCTGAACACGCTAATCGATGAGGCGGGTCGGGCCTCAGTTGTGATCTATACGATGAATGCGACTGGACTGCAGACATTGGGGTTCTCGGCGGCCGACGACCTCTCAAATCCCGGCGATCCAACTGGCGGCCGGAGCCCTCAAGATCTCGAGCAACAGTTAAGCAATCGTCGGAACGCCGCCTTTGAGACACAGCAGGGTCTTGATTTCCTGGCGCAACAAACTGGCGGCATTGCGATCCGCAATACCAACGACTTGAGCGGCGGCATTCGGCGCGTGATGGAAGATCAGAAGGGCTATTACCTGATCGGCTATCGGCCTGACAACGCCACCTTCGATCCCAAAACCGGAAGGCGCACGTTTCACAAACTTTCATTGAAAGTCACGCGTCCGGGGAAGTTCAACGTGCGCATGCGCAACGGCTTTCTTGGCGTGAGCGACGAAGGAGCGCGGCCCGCGCCCCGAACGCTGGCGCAGCAGTTGGTTGCCGCACTGACTTCGCCGTTCGGAGCGAACGGAGTCCACCTGCAATTGACCTCGCTTTTCGGCAACGACGCTAAAGCGGGGTCGTTCATGCGTTCGCTTCTTCACATCGACGCGCGTGATCTCACGTTTACGGACGAACCAAATAACTGGCACATGTGCGTCTTTGATGTGCTCGCTATAACGTTTGGCGACAATGGCGTTCCCGTGGACCAGAACGGCCGCACTTACACTCTGAAATTGCCCGACGAGTTGTATAAGCGGGCGATGCGCGATGGCCTGGTTTACTATGTGACTGTACCAATCAAGAAACCGGGTGCGTACCAGTTGCGCATGTCTTTGCGCGATACGAGCAGCGAGCGCATCGGCGCGGCGAGCCAGTTCATCGAAGCTCCTGATCTTAAGAAGGATCGGCTGGCTCTCTCCGGAATTGTGATTAGGGGAGAGAATTCCGCCGCCAAGAAGACTTCGCCAAACGCGCCGGCGGGCCAGGCCAGCGCGAACAAGCCCGGAACGGTTAACTCGGCGCCGGGTCAAACTCAAGAAGGTCTCGAACAAGGCAATCCGGAAGCGAGTCCCGCAGTGCGACATTTTGGTCGCGGCATGCTGATGGTCTACGCCTTCGTGATCTACAACGCTCACCTGGACAAGGCGACGAATGCTCCGCAACTAACCACGCAAGTGCGTCTGTTTCGAGATGGCAAACCGGTGTTCACCGGAAAGGAAAATCCTTTTAAGGTCGCCAACCCGTCTGATCTGAAACGGCTGCTGGCCGGGGGCGCAATCCAACTCGGTACTGACCTGCCGCCGGGCGAATACGTCTTCCAGGTCATCGTCAACGACCCGCTGGCAAGCGAGAAGCACCGCATAGCAACTCAGTGGATCGATTTTGAAATCGTGAAGTGAGGTACGCTCTCTCTGTGGCAGCCGACCTATTGCTGCGGGCGCTGGCAGAGTCTTTGCGCTATTAGATTAGCAGCAAGGCGATGTCCGTCCACGTTCCAATGCGCATTTCCCCCGAGGTCACTACCGAATCCGTGCAGAAAGACTTTGTTTTGATCGGCATAAGACTGCATAGGCTCGGCCAAATCCAGAAAGTCAATCTGTTCGCGTTCAGCCAGAGCTTTTAGTCGTTGATTTGGATAAAAGATTGTGTTCACGCCGATGTGTCCCATGAAGTTTTGGCGCACGACGGGGTCGGGATAGACTTGAATTGCGTTGCTCAGAGTCACGACGATAAACTTCGCGCCTCTCTGTCTGACTTCATCGCGCATCTTGAGGATTAATCCCTCGGTGACGTGCCATGCCTCTTTCCAATTGTCGTCGAGAGGCTCGAGATAGGTCATGTTTTCCATTCCGATTTCTTCCGCTCTAGGCGCAGCCCTGGTCGTAGTGGCTGCCGGTGGCGTTTGCCGGGGCTGCGTCGCGTCGCGCCGGCGGTCTCGCCATTCATTCAGGCGCAGCTTGCCGACGAACTGCGCGTAATGAACGAGCTGTACCAGACGCAAATGGTCGTGAAACCATCTGCCGAACTTGCTCAGTCTTGAGTCGTGCCAACCATACGCGGACGAATCGCGAAACGACGCGTCGTAAACCAATTCACCGTTGCGATAAATGAAATAGGGCACGTCTTGAGTCTTGCTCAAGGCTCGCGAGTTGTCGTAAACGTCGTTGTAGGTAGTAAACGTCAGCATCACGATATCGGGCGAGTAATCCCAGACCTTCTGCCGCAAGGTCATCAACTCCTGTGCGGTGCCGTAACCTGAAACGCCGAAGTTCATTACTTCCACATGTTTTCCCGGAAAGGCGTTGCACTCTTCCAGCTTGTGCTCCATCAGCGACCAGAAAGTTTGTTCCATCGGCACGTGCATGGCTTCGGCAAAAGAATCGCCCAGCACGGCAATTCGCACTGTGTCGGCGGGCTTTGTCTTTGAGTGCTCGCGGTCGCGCTGACCGTCGCTGTTGATGCGCACGTAAGACGCGCCCTCTCTCTGGTAGTGACCTTCTATGCCAGGCCTGAGCGCAAACCCACGATAGTAGTCGGTGGCGTAAAAGATCGGATACGAATAGCCGATCAAGCGCAGCATTATTTCGCAGGCCAGCAAGCCAAACAGCAAGCCGCATAAAACCAGATAGAGTTTTTGACGAAAGGTGCTTGTTCGGCGTGGGCGGTTCTTATCGCCGGCGGTAGTCTTATCGATCACGGGATCAAGTTTGTACTACAGCCTGTCGTGAAGCTCAAACTCGTCTCGCTGCTTTGGGTTTGTGCTAGATTGCTGCGTGCGGGGACAGCATCCGAAGATGAGAATCCTGCAAATATGTTCTGCGCGCACGCTGGGCGGCGGGGAAAGACATCTGGCCGATCTGACAAATGGGCTTGCGCGCCGGGGCCACGAAGTTTATGCGGCGCTCGTCCCGGCGTCGCCGTTGCAAACGGAACTGTCGGAGCTGCCAGCGGAAAAGATCATCGAATTACCGCTGCGCAATTCTCTTGACGTCGCCAGCGCTTTGAAGCTGGCGCAGTTCGTCCGCCGAAATCAGATTGAAATCGTCCACGCGCATCTCGCCCGTGATTATCCTTTGGCGGCACTCGCCGCGCGCCGGGCCGGTGCTCGGCTGATCCTTACACGGCATGTCTTGTTTCCGCTGACTCGCATTCACAAAGTAGTGCTCCGTCGCGTGGAGCGCGTTATCGCCGTCTCCCAGGCCGTTGCCGATGGCCTTATCGCGCAAGACATTTTTGACAGAGAAAAGATTGTCCTGATACACAACGGCGTCGACCTTGATCGATTCGCGAAAACAAAGGAAGGCGATTCTGTGGAGCGGCAGAAGACCGGCGCAAGACACTGCGTGGGTACGATCGGCGAGCTGGCGCCGATCAAGGGCCAGGAGACTTTTCTCCGCGCCGCCGCGATCGTCAGCTCACGACGCGATGACGTTGATTTCATTATTGCCGGCGAGGATAAGGCGCGCACCGGCGAGAATCGTCGCCTGCTCGAACGAATGGTCGACGAGCTTGAACTGCGTGAACGTGTGCGCATAACCGGTTGGGCTGATGACGTGGCCGAGCTGCTTCGCTCTTTTGATGTGTTCGTTTCGTCTTCGCGCTCTGAGTCATTCGGCATTGCCATAATCGAAGCGATGGCCAACGGCGTGCCTGTCGTTTCAACGATGACAGCGGGAGCACGGGAGATCATCGACGAAGACAAGACTGGTCGCCTGGTTCCGATCGGCGACGCAGAAGCCCTGGCTGAAGCGATCTGCGAATTGCTGAATGATCCGAAAACGCGCGAGCGTCTTGCGACCAATGCTCTGCGCATGGTTAGTGAACGGTTTTCGCTGGATCGAATGGTTGCGAGGACCGAGCAGGTTTATCAGGAGGTGCTCGAACGCCGCCAAGCCGGAGCGATTGTTTAGCCAATAGCTAATGACCACTCCCTCACGGAAACTTATCCAGCAGACGCTGGACCAGCCATTCCTGAAAAGTTTGCCCTCCCAGCGGCGGAGTCTTTACTGACACTGCGCAATTCAAAGCGATTGTGTTGGACATCGGCTGCTCTCGCTCGATCCAACGAAGTCCCAGGTTGTTAGTCAGCACCAGCTCCAAATCCAAAGGCTGAAAGTCGCACCAGTCGTCGCTGAACGAGCAGGCGAGCGTCAGCGGATCGTGCAGGAATGCGGAATTACACTCCTGTTGTTGTTTGAATAGATTAGTTTGAATAGGCGTCCAGCCGTTGATGATCTTCACCAGCGCCTGTAGAAAAGGATTCTGACTCGCCGCGAGTGACGCCAGTTGATCAGGGCTGAGCCATGTTCGCAGAGTTACGTCAGCCGTCACCCATTTAGCGGCGGCGATCCGGCCCGGTGGCTTCGCGCCCGCCTGCGACAATTCGTTCAGAACGTAAAGCGCAGAGACGATATCGCTGCCCAGATTGTAATCGACGCCTGCGGAGATAAAGTTATCCGCTCCCTTCGAGGTTTTACCGTACAGAGTCGGTTGTAGGTGCACTCCCATGATGGTCATCTGCGGAATGCTGATGTTCTTGCCGCTCAAAGTCGGATTCGTGAGCGCCTGGTAAAGATTCGTCAGCGGACCGATTCCGATGTACTCGACGTCTTTCTGACTCAAGAGCTGAACCAGTTGTTCACCCGCTTCGAAGGTCGCATAGCCCGCATGCTGGGGCGCGGCTACCGCACGCGTAGGCGAGTTCGGATCCAACGTTCCTTCGTCGCCGAACCAGTTGAACTGATACGCGCTGCCGAGAAGTTGCAGGTAACTCCCAAAGTTTGCGCTGGGAAAAGTTGTGGGCCCCGGAGTCGCGGCGACGGGCGCAGCGAGTGAAAATCCGTAGGGCACCGGCGGCGGCGCGTCCCAACCGGCGTACACCGGCGGAATTGCGCAATCGCTGCCCAGGCTCGACAAGAAATCCTCGAGCATCTGTTTGCGGTAGACTGATTGTCTGCCCACAACGGTGAACGCCTGGACTTCGATCTCTTCCGACGCCATAGCCAGCGCCACGGCGATTGCATCATCAGCGTCGGTTCCAAAGTCAGTGTCGATGACTACTTTTCTGGGCACGATGTTCTTCTCAACCTTCGTTCTAACTTTCTTGTCGGAGAGCTGGGCCCTTATCTGGCCGCGCCCTTTTTTGTGACCAGCTCCAACACCAACCAGACCACGACGTATCCCGTTCCGATGAGTATCAATCCAAACTTCAGTATCGCGCACCATTTGGCCATTGCCGACCAGAAGTCACCGCTTGATGATTTCAAGACTTTGATTAGAGCGTAATTCTCCGTGGCGTCCAATGGTGTCGCCACCAGCACCAGCCAGCTAAGAATCGCGCCAACAATCCACGTCCTACACCCGAATCTCTGGCCCCTTCTTGCGGTCAGGTGGCAGGCGAGAGAAATCGTCAGCGGGTACAGGAACAAAAACAGATAATCGACGCCTAAGTTGAGGAAGGCGTCCCCGCGGACGTCGGGCTGGGGAGGTGACCACGAGGCCACAATAAGATCCGCGGCGGCGCGCCTGCCGGCGAGTTCGAAGGAAATGATACCGTGTGGAGCGGCCGGAGTTTTGAGATGGCAGCCCTGGATGCTAAGCACTACCATGAGAGCGAGCGTTAATAAGAACAGAGCAACGAATACACGAACTTTCGCTTGCTCATTGATCCAGGAAAAGGGGGAGCAGTGCATCGGGAGTTCTCTCAACCGTCGAGTCGAAGGCTTCCATATACCACCGCTAACGGTTATTATCAAGAAAACTTCTTAGCCTATGCCGGCGGAACACAGCATTCCCGAAGACAAATCGGCACGCACAATCATCATCGTGGTTGCGGTGGTTGCAGCCGTTTTGATTGGCGGTGTTTTCTATCTGCTAATGCGCAAATCAATGCGCGACAGTCCGCCAACGCGACTGGAGAACGCGATCAGGGCCGGCTCGCCCGACTTTGAGAAGTATAAGAAGCTGATCGCGCTTGACGACCAAAAGGCCGATGAATCGCCGCGCGCTCTCGGCGACATCGTGATGACGCTGCAAGCGACGGCGCGCAACTTTACCGGCCGCACGATCATAGGACTGGAAGTTCGCGCGGCGGTGGTCGATCACCAGAACCAGCCGGTTAAAGAACGAACCGTTGTCGTGATTCCGCTCCCGGACAGAGATGAACTCGAGCCCAACAAGACGATGTTCGTCGGAGTGAGGCTCGAAGGCATGACCGAAAGCGACGACCGGGCGAATATCAAGATGGAAGTGACGGCGTTTCGATTTAAGTAGAGCGTGTCAGAAGCCCGACACCGTGAGGGAGGGCTCCGTTTCCAATGGTGTAGCTCGGTTTGAATAAGCCCTCCCTCACGGTCGGGCTTCTGACACGGCCTCGTCAAGAAACAATTCTTCCAGCGACTGCCTGACCGGTTGCACTGAAACTAATTTTCCATTCGCCTTGCGCAATGCAGAGATTACCTCGTCGACTTCCTTTTCGTTTGCAACTTCGATTCGCAACCCGCTCGCGGTGGTCGTGACTTTCGCGGCCCTTCCGAGTTGCTGATTCATCGTCGCCGCATCGGCGCCAGTGACAATCACTTCAATCAGGCTGGTTTCGCGCGCGCGCAATTCATCGAGCGAGCCCGCGTGAGCCAGACGCCCATCTTTCAGAATTGCCACGCTGTCGCAGAGCACCTCGATGTCCGAAAGGATGTGCGAGCACATGAAAACAGTCTTGCCCTGCGTCCGCAAAGCCGCGATCAGATCGCGCACTTCGCGGCGTCCGACGGGATCGAGACCACTCATCGGCTCGTCGAGAAAAACGATCTCCGGGTCGTTGACCAGCGCTTGCGCCAACCCGACGCGCTGCAGCATGCCTTTTGAAAACTTGCGCAGTTGCCGGTCCCAACTCTTCTTCTCAAGATTGACGCGCGCCAGGAGTTCTTCGGTGCGATGAGGGCGCACCGTGCTGTCTTGTCCGAAGAGCTGCGCGCAGTAATTCAGAAACTCCCGCGCCGTCAGATAGTCGTAGAAGTAAGGATTCTCGGGCAGGTAACCGATGCGCGCGTGCATCGAAATGTCCCCGATGTCGCGGCCGAGGATACGCGCCGTGCCATCAGTTGGATAAATCAAACGCATCAAAAGTTTCAGCGTCGTCGTCTTGCCGGCGCCGTTCGCGCCCAGAAAGCCAAAGACCTGACCGCGCTCGACGGTGAGCGACAAACCGTCCAGCGCGCGCACTTTGCGCTTGCGCCAAAAGCCGACTTCGTAGTCCTTGGTTAGGTTGTTGATTTCAATTGCAGGCATTGTTTTGGTCCTAACACATCGCCACAGAGGCACAGAGACTCAGAGACGAAAACAGAAATGAGATCGGTTGGCAATCAAATCACACGTCATGGCTTTGCTGCTAAAAAGTTCTCCGTGTCTCTCCGGCCTCTGTGGCCATCTATCGTTTCGGAACTTTCGTGTTCTCGTTCAGCTCTACATCACATCCGTCCTTGATTAAGCGATACGGTGAGTCTGAAGGATCGATCGGAGCGCCGCTCGAGGTCTCAACTCGTAATCGCGCCGCGCGCAAGGCGGCGGCAACATCTCTCCATGCTGAAGCGCACCGGCCTGTCTGTGCTTGATAATCGCCCAGGACGTGGCGAATCACGTCGCGTTCGTCGAGCGAATCAAGGCGCATGATCTGTTTCGTCACCATCTCTTTCACGGCTTCATCGTTCGAGGCTTCGTAAAGATGACGGTACATTTCGCGCGCCGCGTCGCGCGAACCGCCTTCCGCTTTCATGCGCGCGCTGAGCGCGGCCATCCACGCGGGCGCGCCCGGCAGCTTCGCGCCGGCGGCGTAAACGTCGCTGGCTTGCGAATAATCTTTTCGCTGCCAATAGATGTAACCAAGATGCTGGTACAAACGCCACGACGACGGATTTGATGCGATACCGGAATTCAAAAGCGCGATGGCTTCATCCTGATTCATCTCCGGCAGAACCAGCGCGCCGTATTCGTAAGGCGCCATGAATTGCGGATCGAGCGTAGTTGTCACGCGCAACAGCGACGGCAACAATCGAAGATCGAGCGAGGAAAGATCGTTCAGGTTGAACCCGCTGTCGTGCGTGTCTTCGTAATTAACTATCTTGCGACCGACGTACTGCAGCGAGCGCATCCAGTACCAATCGGCGGCGAGCCCATTGAAAGCAAACGTCAGACGCTTTGCGGTTGCCTCATCCACGTACAGACGTTCTTCGCTGAATCGGGCGTTCATGTCTTGCCGATGATCGTCGATCCAGTGCGCCAGCGGAACGACGGCGGCGAGCCCCAGCACGATAACCGAAAATAGAAGAGCGTCTTTCTTCATTTGAAATTTCGCCGGTTGAAAACCAGCGTGGCCGCCGCTAACAACACGACGATATAAACGATCGCGTAAGCGACAGCCACCGCAGTCGAACGCGCGTCCGGCACGTAGCCATGCGCGGCGGCAGTGATCATGCTGTAGTTCGAAAGATTGGGCAGCAGGTAATAGAGCGAACGAAAGAGCCCTCGCGCCGGCACGCTGCCGGCTGAATTCGCCAGCGTCTTCAGGTCGGCGCTGAAGTGTCCGATGATGAATACGAAAAATGTCAGAAGGGCTGAAAGCGCCGGCGATGAGAACGTCGAGAAGAGCAGCGCCACACCGGTCACAATCATCAGTTCGATGTAAATCAAGAGAATTGCTGGCCAGATTTTGCATACCAGCGGATCCCAGCCGCGTCGCACATAGATAAGCGCCAGCGAAACACCCACGCCCATGATCAGCACATTCACCAGCAGCGTGAGGCAAAGACCCAGATACTTACCGAGAAGAAACTGGCCGCGGCCGATTGGTTTCGACAGGATCGCATAAAGCGTGCGACGCTCGATCTCTTTGTAAACCAGGCCAACGCCAACAAAAATCGCGATGAAAACTCCGAAGAGCAGCATCGCGCTCAATCCCAAGTCGACGATAATTTTGGCGTCCTGGCCGGCGGAAAGCTCGCCCAGAAAGATCGCGCCGGCGATCAGCAGCAGAACAAAAAGGATCAGGTTGTAGAGGACGCGATCGCGCACAGCTTCGCGAAAAGCGTTGCGCGCAATCGCGACTGTGCGGCGGACATTCAAACCGACGGAGTTGCTGGAGTCCGATCCGAGATCGGAAACGGGGCTGCTAACTTGAGTGCTCGCGTTTGGCTTCAATTGGCTCTTGCTCTGCGGCGCTGGCTGACGAACGAACCAAATATAAGAAGCGACGCGAGTAAAGTCCAACTAATTATGCTGATCGCGACGGAAATTCTGGCGCGCTGGGGTTCGCGAAATCGAAGATCGACGGTTACGCGCTCGGGCGGAAGTGAAATCAAGAGCGCGCCATCGGCGGCGGGACGTGTAAGCAAAACCTGTCCGTTGGCGGTCGCGCTCCAGTGCGGATAATAGAAAGTCGAGACGCGTGCTTCTAAGACCGGTCCGGATTCCACTTCGAAACTTCGCCTGAGATCGTTCCATTCGTTTATGCGGATTGCGCGCCTGCCCGCTTCAATTTTCGCGAGCATCGCCGGCGGCGGGACACATTTTTCGTACGACGCCTTACCTTGCGCCGTCGCCCTGGCCCAAACGGGCAGCCATTGAATAATTCCCGGTGCCTCGTTCAGGGGCTTAAGCATTTGTTCGAAAGTCGGCCGCGATAGATAAGTAGCGCCGCGCACCGTTTGTGAGATGGAAAAGCTCGCAGCAATCAATACCAGTCCCGCCATTGCCAGAGCGACGGCCCGACGCGGACGTCGAAATCGCTCGACCCAGAAGGGGACGCTGGCAGCCATCAAGATTGGCGCGACTGCCGACGCGACCGCCAGCCAGCGAAACGGATGCTGGGCCATGCGCAGAAATGGAATCGCGGCCCAGAGCGGCTTGCTAATCCACGTGCTCATGGCCAAAGAGAACATGACGAGCACCGCAACGGCTATTAAGCTTCGCTTGCTCGGCGCCGCAAACTTCTTTGCGAAGACTACGACTGCCGGCAGCAGCATCATGATAGTGGCGATGGCCAAAAGTCCCATCCACCAGATCGTCTCGTTTTTCTCGGGAGAAAATGACGAGAAAATAAAATTCCGGCGATAGTCGAGCAGCGGATCGGGATTAGCGCCGTCGGCCACAATCCATTTCATCTCGGCCGCCATGGTCGTCCAATAAAACGCGCTGGCTGCGAGTCCGAGAATCACGGCCGTGGCGAGCTTAAAGATCGAAGTTCGCGCGCGACCCTTCGAGATACTTGACAACGCGTAAACAAGTAAGGCGAGCGATCCGAACACGGCGAGCGGAAGATGGCTGAGAATTAGCAACGCGTACGACGCCGAGAGTCCCACGAGATCGCGCACGCGTCCGTGTTCGCAAAGCCTGTTGGTGAACGCCAGCGAAAAGAGCAGAGCAGCGCCGGCTGCGAACTCAGCGAGCTGAGATGCTTGATAGACCTCGGCCAGATGATAAGGCATGAAGGCGTAGAAAACTCCGGCGCAAATCGCGATGCGGCGAGGCACGAACGAGCAAGCCCAGAAGTACGCTCCGAGACTTCCCAACGCTGAGAGAAAAGTGAGAACCAGAAGACTCCCACTGTACCAGTTTCCCGTCAACGTTCTTCCTGCGGCCAGCAAATAGTAGAGAGCCGGCGGATAGAATCGCACGACAGCATCGCCGTAACCGAAGTTCGGTGAAGCCAGCCAGCCCGGATGAATATCTCCGCGCTGGATCGCTTCGTAGAAGGGAAGCGCAAAATGATAGTGATTTGCCAGATCGTTATTGTTGGGCACGCCCCAAATCACGACTGGCAAGAGCACCAGCGCGCCGGCGAGTAGCGCGAACACAGGCGGACCGAAACGCTTCATTGAATCGGTGTTCATGAGTTCTGGAGGAAAAGGAGCTTGCGCTCGCGGCTCCCCGAACGTTCGCGAAGAATTGCGGCGGTCGGTTTAGAAAGGAGAAGTGCGGCGATCAGGATCCAACTGATCGCGCTGAACAGTTCAGCCTTATGCACTCGTGACGGTTCCTGGAATTCCAACGTGATGTCTGACGCGTTCGGAGGAACCGAAATCAGGATCGCGCCATCTTCGGCAGGGCGCGTGGCTAGACGTTGCCCGCTGGCCTTCGCAATCCAGTGGGGGTAATAAAAAGTTCTGACGCGCGCTTCCGTCTCCGGCCCAGCGGCAATCCGGAACTGCCGACGTTCCGGTTCCCATGATTGAAGGGTGACTGACCTCGACCCGGCATCAACTTTATTTTTCTTTAGATCGAGATGAAGAAGATCATGCGCGGCAACGGGCAGCCAGTCCTTGAAGCTTGGGGCACCGCGAATCTCCCGCGTCATCGCATCAAACCGCGAACGATTCAGGTATTCGCAGTCCTGAACGATCTGAGTGGCGACGAAAACCAGCGAGAGCGCGAAGGCCAGCGCGACGGCGAGGTCTCTGGGTCGCAGGTGCGCGCGAAAAATCTCTTTCCACTTGGGAATGCTTGTCGCGACCAGCAAACAGCCCGCCAGTGAAGTGATCGCGAGCCAGCGCCACGGGAATTGAATTTCAGCAAGCTTCGGCACCATAGCCCACACCGGCCGACTCAGCGCGGTGGCCATCAAGAACGTCGTCACGGACAAGAGGAGCACCGCCTTGAGGCCTCTCCCAGTTGTGCGGTCTTTGAAGAACCGATACGTCAGCGCAATGCCGGGCAACAGAAAACCGATCAGAGCGAGCGCCAGGATGTTTGCATACCAGGTGTTTCGGTTTGCGAGCGCGGCCGGAGAAAAAAGGAAGTTAACTCGGTAGTTGTAATAGATGTTCGGATCTGATGAATTGCCTTTGATCCACGGCAGCTCTGCCAGCATCGTCGTCCAAAAGAAAGCGCTGGCGGCCAGGCCCAAACAGATGCCCATCGCCAAACAGCTCACCGTTAATAGAAAATTCTTTCGTTCGATTCGCAGGGCCGCATAGATTGCCAGCGAGATGGATCCGATCACCGCCAGCGGGAGATTCGAGAGAACGAGCAGAGCGTAAGCGGCAGCCAGACCGGCCACGTCCACAACTTTCCGGTCGCGGCAGACTCTTTCTGTAAAGGCAAACGCGAAAGGGAGAATCGCGCAAGCTGCGTACTCTGACAGCAAAGACGCCTGATACAGTTCGTTCAGATGATAAGGCGCGATGGTGTAGAGAACGCCGGCCCACATCGCAAATTTCGGCGGACAAAAAGCGCGCGCCCAAAAGTATGCGCCCAGTCCTCCGATAACCGACAGAAAGACGAACGCCGCGATGCTGCCCGCGTACCAATTGCCGGTCAACATTCGGCCGGTGGCCAAAAGATAGTACAAGCCCGGCGGGTAGAAACTGAATCTGAGGTCGCCGAAACCGTCATTCGATTCTGCGAGCCACCCCGGATGCCAATGCCCGGACTGAATCGACTCGTAAAATGGCTGCGCAAAACGGAAGTGATTCGGCAGATCAGCACCGTTCGGAATTCCGAAGATTATTATCGGCAGCAAGACAACAACTGCCACGATCGCGACGACCAGAATGAAACGAAGATCCTGCGCGCGCTCAGGCCGAGAGAGCGCGCGCTCCGAGGAGATCGAAAGCGGCGGGAAAAATGTTTCTAATGAGAGCGCGGATTTCATCTGGCGGTTCGATGGTTTAGGTCAGTTCAGGATTGACTGACGACGCTTGAACAAAAGGAGACCAATTGCGAGCCACCCAAAGGCGGTCAGCTCAGCCGCATAACGGACTCGCTTTGGTTCAAGGAATTCGAGCGTAACGGTCACGGCTTTGTCTGGAAGAGTAATGAGCAACGCGCCGTCTTTGTCTGGATGAATGGCCAGACTTTGGCCGTCCGCGATTGCCATCCAGTGCGGATAAAAGAATGTGCGCACGCGAGCGACGTTCGACTGGCCAGCGGTCGCATGAAAAACGCGTCGCTCCGGCTCCCACGAATCGATTGAAAGTTTCCGGTCGCCGGCTTCCACGGGCGACGACATGCTTTGAATGGGTTCGTGAACCCACGCCGGCCACCATTGCGAGACGCTGGGCGATCCGGGAATCTCGGCAAGCTTCGCTTCGAATTGGTGGGGCGTGAGCCAGTAGGCTTCGCGGATTATGTGCGAAGCGGAAAACGCGAAAGCAACCGCGGCGGTGCCGGCAGCTAATACCGCCAACGGCCTCTTTCTTCCACTTGCCATTCTTTTCCAGAAGGGGAGCGCCGCCGCCAACCCGATCGCGCAAACCATCGAAGTGATTGACAGCCAGCGCCAGGGAAACTGCGTTTCCTGCAATGGATGAATCAGGTTCCACACCGGCTTTGATAACGGCGTGGCCATGAACATCGCCAGCAGCAGCAACATAAACAGCGCCTTCAAGCCACCGAGATCGCCGCGAATATTCTTTCGTCCTGAGCGCCGCAACAGCACCAGAGCTGGCCAGAACATTGCCGCCGTCGCCAACAGCAGAATGTTCATCCACCAAACATTCAGATAGTCTGGCGAGAAAGTCGAAAGAACAAAGTTGCCGCGGTAATCAACCGTAGGATCGGGATCGATGTTGTCGGCGCGAATCCACTTGAGCTCGAACAGCATCGTGGTCCAGTAACAAGCGCTGGCCGCAAGACCGAGTGCCACCGAGAGAGCCAGACCAGCAAACGTAACCCACCGCCTCTTCGTATCTACGCGCAGAATCGCATAGACAAAGAGCGCAACCGATCCGAGAACCGCGAGCGGCAAATGCGTGAGAATCAGGATCGCATACGCAGCCGCGAGTCCGGCGATGTCTCTGGCCCGGCGATACTTGCAAACTCGCTCGGCGAACGCGAATGCGAATGGCAAAACTGCCGCGCCGGCGAACTCGGCCAGCATGAAAGCCTGAAAGAATTGATTGAGATGGTAAGGCGCGACCGCGTAGAAAATCCCGGCCCACATTGCCAGGCCGCGCGACGTTACCTCTCGCGCCCAAAAGTAAATGCCGAGGGCGCCCGACACGGACAGCAGCGTCGCTGTTAGCAAAGTCGCCGCCAGCCAGTTACCGGTGATGGTCCTGGCGAGCGCGAGCAGGTAATACAATGCGGGTGGATAGAAACGAAAACTTGCATCGCCGAAACCGCCATTGGATTCAGCCAGCCAACCCGGAGAGAGATGTCCGGCTCGCAGCGAATCATAGAATGGCAGGGCGAAGCGAAAATGATTCGAGAGATCGCGGCTCGAGGGCATTCCCCACAATAGAGTCGGCGTTAAGATTGCCGCGCCCGCCAACACGAGCCAAAACAGTCTCCGCGTCTCAGGCGAAATCGCCAGGGCGGAACTCGTCGTGGGCGGGAAAGTGGTTGCGCGCGAAATCACAACTGACCTCAATCAAGAAAATGGCGGAGGCGGAGCTTTTACTCCGACCTCCGCAAATCTTCGTATCCACGAAAGAGCTGCTCTAGTTACCGCATGGGCGAGATCGCGAGGACTGCGGCCTCGCTGGCTGGCGCGGTTAGCGTCGAATCTCCACGCAGGACGCCGTCCTCAGTAACTCCAAATCTTCGCGTGCCCGTTTTTCCTATGCCGGATGTGGTAGTGGGAATCGCATAGGCCCAAAATTGGACTGGCGGACCGGCCACCGGGGTTACCACGAAGCTGTAGCCGCTCTTTGATCCTAAAGCCAACACACTATCGGTCAGAGTCTTGTTACCGAGCGTGGCAAGATCCGTGTAGGCTCCGTTTCCGTAGGTGTAACGATACGTCGCCTCGCACGAGCTGATTGTGCGCATGGAAGACTGTGCCGAAGCTTCGTTAGCCGCGCGCCTGGTAGCGAGTAGGTTGGGAATCGCTATCGATGCGATGATCCCGATGATCGTTACGACGATCAGAAGCTCAATCAGAGAAAAGCCTTTGTGATTCCTGCTCTGCATCTTCTTGCCCTCGAAGAAGAGGCTGTAGGCCTCGTCGGCTGGAGTAATCCGTTTGATCTCTTTAGCCGACCAACGGTCGCTCAAGAGAAGAAACTGCCGGGGGCTTGTGGCTCACAAATCGTGTGAACTCTTCCCGTCTTGCCGGGAATCGATTTGCCGCTTTTTGTAAAGGTTGGGCAGGGTCTAAGACACCCCTGCCCGCAAGGAGGAATAATCGGCAGTGATCACGTAGTCTTAGTTGCCTACCGGGAAAATGAGCTGGACTGCAGCCTCGCTGGCCGGAGCCGTGAGCGTGGTGTCGCCTCTCAGCACGCCGTCTTCACTGATAGCAAAGCGGCGAGTGCCCGTCGCGCCAACGCCAGAAGTATTGGACGGCAGGGCATAGCCCCAGAACTGGGCCGGCGGACCCGCAACCACGTTCATGGTGACGAGGTAGCCGCTCTTCGCTGTAACGTTAGCTTGTCCGAGAACGCTGTCAATCAAATTCTGGCCCATGAGCTGTGCCATCGTGCCGTAAGCGCCGTTGCCGGCGGTCGCTTCATAGGTGGCCTCAGCACTGCTCATCGTACGCAGTGACTGTTGAGCTGAACCTTCGTTCGCAGCGCGCCGGGAAGCCAGCAAGTTGGGAATTGCGATGGCGGCGATGATGCCGATGATCGCTACGACGATAAGTAACTCGATTAACGAGAATCCTTTGTTGTTCTTGTGTACCATGTTTCTCTCCTTCGAAGAATTGTTAGCAGTCAAATCAAGGATCCTTTGCAACGCTCGTAAAAAACTGGGGGGGGCGATGTGTGGTTCTCAAGTGCTGAACCATCGCGCTTGAAAAGAGAGGGCAGGGGCAAATAAACCCTGCCCGCAAGGAGGAATAATCGGCAGGATCACGTAGTCTTAGTTGCCTACCGGGAAAATGAGCTGGACTGCAGCCTCGCTGGCCGGAGCCGTGAGCGTGGTGTCGCCTCTCAGCACGCCGTCTTCACTGATAGCAAAGCGG
>DASZZL010000125.1:0-11199 GCA_035545035.1 Pyrinomonadaceae bacterium | reverse complement strand
CCTGATGTGCGGTAAGGCTTTGCCTTACCGTTCAGTTCATCTTCTAATTCATTCGGGGCTGTGCCCTAATTCTGGGGCGTAGCCCCGATTAGTTTTACGACGCCTCCCGGAAGGTCAGAGACCTTCCGCACATCAGGCGGCACAGCCGCATATGCAAACCCTGTCGCCGAGAATCACCGAACCTGATTTGCGCCGCGAACGGAAAGCCCAGCGTCTATGCTGCGCAGCAAGGACGCAAGCGTGCGCGGGTCGAGCGACGATATCGCCAGGGCTTCGTCTCCATCACGCAACGAAACTTGTCTCACCATCGCGTCAATCGTCGATCGATCCAGCAAGTCGGTCTTGTTGAAGACCAGCAGGCGCGGAATCTGATTGAATTCCAGTTCGGCTAGAATTGTCTCTACGGAAGCAACCTGTTGTTCCCAACGCGGGTTTGCGGCGTCAACCAAATGGATCAGCAAGCAGCTGCCGGCAATCTCTTCGAGCGTGGAGCGAAATGCCGCGAGCAAATCCGGCGGCAGATCGCGTATGAAGCCGACCGTGTCGTTGATGATGACTTCGCGATCGCGCGGCAGGCGCAGACGGCGTGTCGTCGGATCGAGGGTGGCGAACATTCGCTTTTCCGCCAGCACCTCGCTTGACGTGAGCGTGTTCAGCAGCGTCGATTTGCCCGCGTTCGTGTAGCCGACTATGGAAATGATCGGCAAGGCATGACGCAGACGCTCCTTGCGGCGCTGTTCTCGGCGCAGACGCTGCGACGCCAGTTCCTTTTCCAGACGATGAATTCGATCGCGCACGCGGCGGCGATCGGTCTCCAGCTTTGTCTCGCCCGGCCCGCGACCGCCAATCCCGCCCGCCAGCCGCGAAAACGCCGAGTTCTGACCGAGCACCAGACGCGGCAGCAAATACTTCAACTGCGCCAGCTCAACCTGAATTTTTCCTTCGCGCGATTGCGCGCGCTGCGCAAAAATGTCCAGAATCAACTGCGAGCGATCGATGATTTTCAAATCGGTGGCTTCGGAAATCGATCTGACCTGTGACGCCTGCAGCTCGCGATCAAAGACGATCGCGTCCGCGCCAAGCTGCATCGCACGAATCAGAAGTTCATCGAGCTTGCCCTTGCCCAGGACCGTGCGCGGATCGATTGCTGAGCGTCGCTGAATCACTGAGTCGAGGGTGGCCAGTCCCGCCGACTGCGCCAGTTCGCGAAGCTCGGCCATCGAGTCTTCCGCGTCGGCCAGTGACCCTTTCGTGACATTGACCAGAATCGCTCGATCGCCGCCGCCGGAGCGTCGCGAGGTGCGCCGGTTGCGCGCCAACTCTTCTTCCAGCGATTCGATGAGGCCGAGGAAATCGATGGTGACTTGCGAAGGCGGCGCCGGATCGATAAAAGCGAATTGCCTGGTGTGGCCATTCGTGTTGAGTTCCGCCGCCGTGGACGGAAGCAGGTACGCAGCGCGCAACACGCCCGGCAATCCGGTGCGCTCATCAACGTCGATAGCGGCCATCAGGTCGAGCCGGAGCAGGGCGAGATCGGTGAGGTCGTCGCGCGTCAGTTCCTCGCCGCGCAGATGCGTATGCACGCAGCGCAGCCCGCGAAATCGATCGCCGGCCACGCGCACGCGCTTAAAGTCCGGCAGTTCAATCCGGCGCGCATCGCCGACGATCACAAATTCGACGTAACCCTTGCGATCGATTAGTGCTCCGATTTGGCGGCGAGTTTCATGCGACAACGCGCTGAGCTGACGGGCAAATTCCGGTGTGACGATCTGATGCGGCGACACGCGTCGCTGATACAGCTTCTCAATGCGCCGCAATTGGTTTGGTTTCAGACCTTGTATGTTGCCGTGAAGACTTCTCATTCACCGGTGGACGGTTTGGCTTGGCGGCAAATTATAGCATGGCGCTTTAAATCTTTTTCCCTCTCCCATTGGGAGAGGGGTTAAGGGAGAGGGCCTGGCGCCGAAGCCCCTCACCCCAACCCTCCCCCATCGGGGAAGGGAGCCAAAAGTCCAAAGCGGCGGCGCCCTACGTTTGCCGCCGCAGGCCACAGCTAAGTTAGACAAGCGCGCGCTGCGTCGTTACGATGTAGTCTCTGTTGAAACGAATGAGCAGTCGAGCGCACATCGAACGAGTCGATCCGGCCGCCGGAATTTCTGGCGGCGAAGTTTCGATTGAATTCGCAAAGCTTTCACCAAGTGACGCGAAAACACTGAGCGTGAAGTTTGACGGCAACCCGGCCCACCTCATCGTGGCGACACACAGACGCGCGCTGGTTTTGGCGCCAAGACTCGATGCGGGCGGCGACGTTGAAGTTTCCCTCCATCAGGGCGAAGAGCCTAAGCCGATTGGCAAGCCTGCGCCGTTCGTCGCCGGAAAGAAACTAGCCGGCGGCATTCATCCTGTTACGAATCCCGCGTTCGATCCATCGGATGGTTCGCTTTTCGTGACGCGCTCTGGTTCGCGAGGTGAACACGTCCCCGTCTCGCTTTTTCGTATCAGTTCTGACGGAGACCTTACTGAGTTCTCTGGCGACATCGCGAACCCGACCAGCATAGCGTTCGACAAGAGTGGCCGGATGTTTGTCACCAGCCGGCTGGAAGGCACGGTCGATCGCGTCACGCCGCTGAAAGAGGTCGTCGCATTTGCGAGCGACTTGGGAATTGCGACCGGTTTGGCCTTCAACCGCGACGGCGAGATGTTCGTCGGGGATCGCAGCGGCACGATCTATCGCGTCAACGAAATCGGCGAGGCGCGGGCCTGGGCCACGCTCGAGCCTTCCGTCTCGGCGTATCATCTTGCCTTTGGGCCTGACGATTTTCTCTACGTGACCGGGCCGACCGTGTGCAGCTTTGACGAGATCATTCGCTTCAATGAAGACGGCGAGCCGAGCATTTTCTTTCGCGGTTTAGGCCGGCCTCAGGGATTAGCTTTCGATCACGATGGCAATCTTTACGTTGTGGCTTCGCTGCGCGGGCGTCGTGGCATCGTGCGAATTTCGCGCGACGGCAGCAAGGCAGAGATCGTCGTTGCCGGAATGAATCTGGTCGGCCTGGCCTTCAGCGCGAACGGCGAAATGGTCGTGGCGACGAATGACTCGGTTTACAGCTTGCCGCTTGGGATTCACGGCACGTTGCTCGACTAGTTGTGTCGTTAGTTCAGCGGTGGTTCAGAGTACCAACTTTAGTTGGGCTCTTTCCGGTGCTCTGAACACCGGTGTTTTGACTCTCGTTATCCCTGATGTTACTTTGAACTTTCTTTTGGCTCCGCAATGACCTCCGGACTCGTAGCCCAACTTGTCATCTACATGGTCGTGCTGCTGTTCGCCATTTCGGCGCACGAAGCAGCGCACGCGTGGATGTCTTATAAGTTCGGCGACGATACAGCGCGCCTGTTGGGACGCATCACGCTCAATCCAATCGCCCACATCGATCCGATCGGAACGCTGCTGATACCGATCGCGAGCTTCATCTTTGCTCACGTGGGCGGAATCGCTGCTGCCATTCCTCTTATTGGTTGGGGAAAGCCTACGCCTGTGAATCCGCTGCGCTGGCGCCGCAAGGATTTGGCCAACGTCATGGTTTCGATCGCCGGTATTCTGGCCAATCTGACTATTGCGTCCATTGCCTTGCTTGTTTTGCACCTCGCCTACTACGTCCATTTGTTGGGCGAAGGCGGAGCTTTGGTTTCAATAGAAGAGCCCGCGGTGCTTTTTCTTTTTACTGCGGTAACACTGAATGTCTCTCTGGCCGTCTTTAATCTCTTACCGTTCCCGCCGCTTGATGGAAGCAAAGTATTGTGGACGATTCTGCCCGACAGCATGAAACCAGCACTCGAGGCTCTAGAAAGATTTGGATTTATTATTCTGTTGCTGTTGATGCAAACTGGTTTCTTCGGCCTGATCTTTGGCCCGGTCTGGCGGGTGATTATCTATCTTCTTCCAGACGCTGCGTTTCCGGCGCTAAGTAAAGTTTTTGGATCATAGTCGATGCGTAAACGAATCTTCAGCGGCGCTCAGCCAACCGGTAATGTGCATCTGGGAAATTATCTCGGGGCGTTGCGAAACTGGGTAGCGCTGCAAAAGGAATACGAAGGCTTTTTCTGCATCGTGAACCTGCACGCGATCACCGTCGCGCAGGATCCAAAGATTCTCGCCGAAAAGACTCGGGAACTGGCGCGCATCTATCTCGCGGTCGGAATCGACCCGGAGGTTTCCACAGTCTTTGTGCAGTCCGATGTGCCGCATCACGCAGAGCTGACCTGGCTGCTGAACTGCGTCACGCGCATGTCTGAACTTGAAAGGATGACGCAGTTCAAAGAAAAGGCGCGCAAAGAGCCTGTGAAAAGGGATGAGCACTTAGGCTTTGCCGATGTCGGAGCACGCTTTGTCCTGCGCGAGAACGTGGGTGTCGGCTTGTTCGATTATCCGGTGCTGATGGCCTCGGATATTCTGCTTTATCAAACCGATCTGGTTCCCGTTGGTGAAGATCAGAAACAGCATCTGGAATTGACGCGTGATATCGCGATTCGTTTCAATCGCGATTATGGTGAGACGTTTCGCGTCCCCGAAGCCTTCATTCCGAAAGTCGGCGCGCGCATCATGTCTTTGGCGGATCCTGCTAAGAAGATGTCCAAATCCGACGAAGAAAGCGAAGCCGGCTGCATCATGTTGTTGGACGACGCGGATGCAGTGCGACGCAAGTTCAAACGCGCGGTTACCGATTCCGGTACTGAGATTCGTTTCGAAGCGACGCGTCCGGCGATTACCAACCTGCTGACGATTTACCATTTGCTGACGGAAAAACCTCAGCAGGAGATCGAAGAACATTTCAGCGGCCATGGCTATGCGAAGCTGAAGGAAGAACTGGCTGACGTAACGATCGAGTTTCTGAGGCCGTTTCAGGAGCGCGTGCTCGGCATCGATGATGGTAAACTAGGCCAGATTCTGGAACGCGGCGCGGCGCGTGCACAGGCAATCGCCGAAGCGACTTTGGCAAAGGCGAAAGTAAGCATGGGTTTGATCGGAGCGAGAGGTTGAGACTCCCTCTCCCTTTGGGAGAGGGCTGGGGAGAGGGACTGAGGGGATATTGCTTCCGCGCCTCGGTTCCGCACTAACGCCCTCACCCTAACCCTCTCCCAAAAGGGAGAGGGAAAGAAAACCAAGGTCAATGGAAGAAAACACCCAAACCGAAATGGCTGCGGGAACTGGCGCTGACGAACGGTCGGAGGCTGCTCCGATGATCAGTGTCACGGGCGGCCAGCCCGAGATTATTCCCGATGGCGACAGCGATCAGTTGAAGATCGCTTTGGGCGAATTCGAAGGCCCGCTCGATTTGCTTCTCTACCTGATTCGTCAGGAGCAGGTCAACATCTATGATATTCCAATCGCGCGCATCACCGACGAGTACCTGCGCTATCTGAATCTGATGCAGGAACTCGATCTCGCGGTGGCCGGCGATTTCCTGGTGATGGCGGCGCAGTTGATCGAGATGAAGTCGCGCATGCTTCTGCCGCGCGACCCGTTGGCTGAAGAGGAAGAGCTGATTGATCCACGCACTGAGTTGGTGGATCGCCTGCTCGAGCATCAAAAGTTCAAGGCTGCGGCTGGAGAGCTCTGGTCACGGGCCACCGTGGAGCGCGCGGTGTTTACGCGCGCTGAATTGGAGACGGACAAAAACAATCCCGAAGTTGTGGTCGGACTTTTTGATTTGCTCAAGGTCTTTCAGGAGATTCTCGCGCGGCACAAAGAAGAAGTGCTTTTGGAGATCGAGCGCGAAGAGGTGACGATAGCTGACATGATCGAGCGCCTGCGAAACATGGTGCGGTCGGCCGGGGAGGTGAATTTGAGAAGCTTCTTTGAGCGAACCCAGTCGCGCCGCGAATTGGTAGTCGCGTTTCTTTCGGTGCTCGAGTTGGTGCGGATGGCTGAAATCTCTCTGCTTCAGCGCGAGACGTTCGGCGAGATTACCGCGCGCGCCGTCAGCCCGGCATAAGCTCGTAGCGAAAAGATTTTTATGAGTGAACAGGCGAAAGCAGCAAAGCTAAGCGAAGACGAAGTGGAAGCGGCGGAAGCGACCGACGCCTCGGAAATCGAAGGCACACGCGAAATCAGCGACGCCGAACTCAAGTCGGTAGCCGAAGCATTGATCTTCGTCGCCGACGAGCCGCTCAACGCCAAAACGATCGCCGAAGTACTCAAGGTCGATCTCGACGCGGTCGAGAAAGCTATCAGCGAATTGGTTACGGAATGCGATGCGCGCAACAGCGGCTTGCAGCTCCGAGAGATTGCCGGCGGTTGGCAGATTGCCACGCGGCCTGAACATCACGAACAGGTGCGCGCGTACTTGAAATCAAAGCCCGGCGCGAAACTCTCGCTGGCCTCGCTCGAAACCCTCGCCGTCATTGCCTACAAACAACCCGTCACCGTGCCGGAGATTCTTGAGATTCGCGGGGTGCAATCTCCGTCGGCGATCAAGACCCTGCTCGACAAGCGCCTGATCGTAGCCCGTGGACGGAAAGAAACCGTAGGCCGGCCGATGATGTACGGCACCTCGAAAGAGTTTCTGATTCAGTTTGGTTTGAAAGACCTTACCGAGCTGCCCAGCATCGAGGACTTCCAGGACCTCGCCGGTGGAGAACAATAGAAGGCAGTAGGCAGAAGGCAGTAGGCAGCAAGACGCTTACCGCTCTTTGCTTAGTGCCTACCGCTTACTGTCTGCTGTTCTATGCAACAACGACTGCAAAAACTGATTGCCCTCGCGGGCATCACTTCGCGCCGTCATGCGGAAGAGTTGATCGTTGCGGGTCAGGTCACGGTCAACGGAAAAGTTGTGACCGAACTCGGCACGAAAGCCGATCCCGCAGACGATCACATCAAAGTGCGCGGGCGTCTGATCAATCCGCTGCTGGGCAAGCGCGAGAAAACATACGTACTGCTGAACAAACCCAAGGGTTACCTGACCAGCATGGCTGATCCGGAAGGGCGTCCGCTGGTAACCGAACTGATTCCGCCATCGCTCGGCCGCCTGCATCCAGTTGGACGGCTGGATTTCAACACCGAGGGTTTGCTGCTGCTCACCAACGACGGCGAATTCACGAATTACATTACCGCGGCGCGCAATCGCATTGAGAAAATTTACGAGGTGAAGGTAAAGGGTGTGCCTTCTGAAAGCGCGATTACACGTTTGCGTCGGGGCATCAAGCTGGAAGATGGCGAGATCACAGCGCCCGCGAAGGTCCGCAAAGTTGAAGAGACGCGCACGAACGCATGGTTCCAGGTGGTTCTGCATCAGGGGCGCAATCAGCAGATTCGCCGAATGTTCGACGCGATCGGACATTCGGTCCTGAAGCTGCACCGCGTCGCGATAGGATTTCTCAGCGATGAGAAACTTAAGTCGCGCGAGTGGCGTCTGTTGACCGCGGGTGAAGTTAAGCGCCTGATGAAACCGAACAGCCGGCAGTTGCGAACAAGCGAGCGTCATCTCGAGACGGACGAACCGCGGTTAAAGAAGGGTGCGCGGCGGTCACGCTTTCGATGATCAATAGGTTACAATAGCGACGGTCTAATCATATTGCGACAGGCGATTCAGCCTGTCGTTTGAGTGTAAGGCGTCACGCAGACTGACTCTCGGTCTGTGCCACAAAAAATGGATTTCGAACTCAACGACGAACAGCGTCAAATGAAGATGAGCGTGCGCGAATTCGCTGAGAGCGAGATCGCGCCGCACGTGATGGAATGGGACGAAGCTCAGCACTTTCCGATCGAGCTAAAACCAAAGCTGGCCGAACTCGGATTGATGGGAGTGCTTTTTCCCGAAGAGTACGGCGGCGCGGGTCTGGGTTACGTCGAATACGCGACTGTGATAGAGGAACTATCGCGCGTCGATGGTTCGGTGGGAATCTCGGTAGCGGCCCACACGTCGCTTTGTTCGAATCACATCTACGAGTTCGGCACTGAAGAACAAAAGCAAAAATATCTCGCGCCTCTCGCCAGCGGCGAGCATCTTGGCGCATGGGGTCTGACTGAGCCAGGCGCAGGCTCTGATGCGTCAAGCACGCGCACGACAGCGGCGCGAAAGGACGGCGGCTGGGTGGTAAACGGCTCGAAGAATTTCGTTACGCACGCGATTGCTGCCGACACCTGCGTAGCGTTTGCATCAACCGACCGAACGAAGGAAAGCCGTGGAATTACGGGGTTCATCTTTGAAAAAGGAATGAAAGGCTTCGCGCCGGCAAAGAAGGAAAACAAACTTGGCTTGCGCGCGTCCGAGACCGCGAGCGTGGTGTTTGAAGACTGCTGTGTTTCGGATCAGAACCGTCTGGGTGAAGAGGGCGAAGGGTTCCGTAACGCCATGGAGGTTCTTGACGGCGGACGAATTTCGATTGCGGCGCTCGCAGTCGGGATCGCGCAGGGCGCTTATGAATCAGCCGTTCGCTATTCTGGCGAACGGCAACAGTTCGGGAAACCCATTCGCGAGTTTCAGGCGATTCAGTTCAAGCTCGCCGACATGGCCACGCAAATCGACGCCGCACGGCTTTTGATGTACCGAGCCGCTTCGCTGAAAGACCAGGGCAAGAGGACCACTAAAGAATCTTCGATGGCGAAACTGTTCGCCTCAGAGATCAGCGTGCGCGTTTGCGAAGAAGCGATCCAGATTCACGGCGGCTATGGTTATACGAAAGACTATCCAGCCGAAAAATATTGGCGCGATTCAAAGCTGTGCACGATTGGCGAAGGAACGTCCGAGATTCAGCGGATGATCATCGCTCGTGAAATTCTGAAAGTAGCTAATGGGTGAAGACTCGGTCATCGATCGCATCGTAGCCGGAGACCCGAACGCAGTTGCGCGCGCGATTTCGAAAGTTGAAGACGGCGCCGCGGATGCTTCGGAGCTAATGAAAAAGATTTTTCCGCGCACTGGTCGCGCGTTGGTAATCGGTATCACCGGCTCGCCGGGAGCAGGGAAGTCTTCAATGGTTGACAAGCTCGCCACTATCTATCGCAAGCGAGGCGAGCGCGTCGGCATCATCGCGGTCGATCCGTCGAGCCCGTTCACTGGCGGGGCTATTCTGGGTGATCGAATTCGGATGCAGACGCTGTCTCTGGACAAAGGCGTCTTTATTCGCTCGATGGCCACGCGCGGAAATCTTGGCGGGCTGGCGCGCGCAACGGTTGACGCGGTCGCGATCCTCGACGCTGCGGGCTATGCGAAGATTATCGTCGAGACAGTCGGCGTGGGTCAGGATGAAGTCGAAATCGTCAAGACCGCCGACGTTTGCGTCGTCGTGCTGGTGCCCGGAATGGGTGACGACGTGCAGACGATGAAGGCCGGCATTATGGAAATCGGCGACGTCTTTGCGATCAATAAGGCGGATCGCGAAGGCGTTTTGCGAACTGAGAAAGAGGTCGAGGCGTTGTTGGCTATCGCCCCGCGCGAAGACCAGTGGCAACCACCAATCGTCAAGACCATCGCGATTGAAAACAAAGGCATCGAAGAGTTGGCGTCAGCGATCGAGCAATGTCGCGAGTCTCAAAAGCAAGCTGACGCGACAGGCGAGCGTCGGCAGGCAATTGCGCGTTGGCGAATCCTCGAACTGTTGCGCGAGCGTTTGCTCGCGAAGGCGCTTGACGGAAATTCGGCATCGGAGAAACTCGATCGCCTGGCGGCGGAAGTTGCGAGCAAGAGTCGAGATCCTTATTCAGCGGTTGAAGAGTTAATGAAGTCCGGAGTCCGGAGTTCGGAGTCTGGAGTCAAAAGCAAATGAAGGATTTTGTGTGTGGTCGACTTCAGACTCCGAACACCATACTCCTGATTGTTTAAGACTATGAAGATCGATCACATCGGCATTGCCACGAACGGAATTGAAGACGCAGCCGTATGGTGGCGCGAAGCGCTCGGCCTTGATTTTGGTGAGACCGAAGAGGTCGCGGAACAAAAGGTACGCGTCGCGATGCTGCCGCTTGGAGAGTCGAGCATCGAACTGCTTGAACCAACTTCGGCGGACTCGCCGATCTCGAAGTTTCTCGACAAACGTGGGCCGGGAATTCATCATATCGCTGTGCGCGTGGACGACATTCAAGCCGCGCTCGCGAAGATGAAAGAAAAAGGCGCGCGGCTGATTGACGAGCAGCCGCGAATGGGCGCGGGCGGTTGCCTTGTGGCCTTTGTTCATCCATCATCGACGGGCGGCGTTCTACTGGAGCTGGTACAGAACCCCGACTCGTCGGGGTAACGAGCGGGCAAAGAAGGGAAGGCCTCAACTGTGAATTCAACAACCAAGGCGTGGATTGCCGCTGGTGTCGGCATTGTTTTCTCGATTGGGTTGATCGCGTGGCAGGTGAAAGCCAGTCACGCGGCGGCGATCAATCTCAGCCCGGACGACATGACGCAGATCGCTTCCGATCAGGCGCCGCAGGCGCGCCAGCGTTTGGCTGTGGACGACGCCGCGCGCAAAGATTTTGCGAAAAACGTGCGCGAGCTGTTGTCGGTTGCCGAAGAAGCCCGCGCCAAAGGGATTGCTTATCGCCCTGATATCAAACGCCAGATGGATCTGGTGCGCGCGCTCGTAATCGGTCAGAACTACGCGCAATCGCAACGCGACACGCCGGGAACCGGGACCATATCCGACGCCGAAATCGACGCCTTTTTCAAAGAGCCCGGACAGGAAGAACGTTTCAATCAGTTTCTGAAGGATGCGCAGGCGCACAATCCGATGATGGCCGGGCAGCAAATTCCCGACGAACAGATGAAGGAGATCAAGCATCAGTTGGGACAGGCGTTGGTCGGCGAACGTCGCGGGATCGCCGCCGGCATCGATAAGAAGCGCAGTGTTGAGTTGCAGATCATGCTGGAGCAAGCGCGACTTTTGGCCTCGACCTACGCGCAAGAGACTTTGATTCCGAACACTAAAGCGACCGAGCCTGAGATAGACGCTTACATTTCCAAGCATCCGGAGCTGGACACGAAACAGAACCGCGCAAAGGCCGAAGAAGTGTTGAAGCGCGCGCGCGCCGGCGAGGATTTCGCGTCGCTGGCCAAGCAGTTCTCAACCGACCCTGGAAGCAAGGACAAAGGCGGCGACCTCGGCTGGTTCGGTCACGGGCAGATGGTGCCTGAATTTGAGAAGGCGGCTTTCGCGCTGCAACCCGGACAGATTAGCGACCTCGTCGAGAGCCAGTTCGGCTTTCACATCATCAAG
>DASZZL010000124.1:0-20152 GCA_035545035.1 Pyrinomonadaceae bacterium | reverse complement strand
CAACAAGCAGGCCTGGGCGCTGACAAACGAGTATCGGCGCGTGTCCGATCAAGCGATCCTGGTGTTTGATATCAAGCTGGCGCGCGAGATGCAGCCGCTGAATGCGCCGGAGCTCATGAACCAGATGGAAATGTATTTGCTGCGCGGCGATCTTTCCGATCCGTACCAACTGGTGCCGCTGCTACGAGACCTGCGCACCGACGAACACATCCCGCTTATCGCCCGCAATCATGCCGATCGGTTGTTGAAGAAGATTGAAAAGTTAGTCAGTCGGCGGATCTGATCGCCTCACAGAATTCCACCACGCGATTCTCAGCCCAGAAGCGATCTTCATCGCGCGAATTTGCCGACATGAACGCCACATGGCCGCCGTGCGCGGGGGCAATCAGCAGCACGTAAGGATTCGCGGCGATTGACGGATCGCGCAGCGGCGCAAACGGAATGAAAGGATCGTCTACGGCGTGAATCATCAGCGTCGGAATGCGAATGCGGCTGATGACGGGCAGCGAACTGGCCTTCGCGTAATAGTCGTCAGCGTTTTCAAATCCAAACATCGGTGCGATGTAGCGATCGTCAAACTGTTCGATGCTGCGAATGCGGCGCAGGCCGGTCGAATCGTAAAGATCGGGGAACAGCTTTTCTTTGACCCTGATACGTTGTTTCAAACTTCGCAGGAAGTGTCGCTGATAGATCCAATTGCGCCGCTGCATCATCAGATCACAGCTTGCTCGCATCTTGATTGACGGTGAGACGGTGCAAACGGCTCTCAGTTCCGTCGGCGGATTGTCGCCGTACTCGCCCGCCAGCTTCAAAACCATATTTCCGCCCAACGAAAACCCGGCGATGAAAATCCGCGAAAGACCATCGCGCGCGATCAATTCGTCAAGCACGGCGCGCAAATCACCGGTCAGTCCCGCATGATAGAGCGTCGGCGACAGATGCTCGGTTCCGCCGCAGTTGCGAAAGTTCACGCGAACAACATTGAAGCCGACGCGAAAGGCTTTGTCGGCCGTGGTCAACATGTACGCGGAAGCGGTCGAGCCTTCCATTCCGTGCCAGATAACTATCGTGGAGTGCTCCGCGCGATTCGCTTGCCAACGACAGCGCGCCAAAACCTGGCTTCCGGGTTCGACCTGGAAAAGCCGCTCTTCATCGCCCGTGTTCTCGCGGGGGCGAATGCGTCCGGGCCATAGGTATGATCCGAGGGTTTGCGCGTCGCCTTGTTTGATAATGCGATGAGGAACGAACGGCCTGGACTTGAAATCGCGAGTTATTTGCTCAAACAAAACCGCGACGGAGGTTTCATCATAAGGCATCGACTTGGAATTACCCGGTCGCTACTGCTCCCGATCCTGGGCCGTCGACTTAAACGTGATGATGACATCGACGGTTTGCTTCTGCGCGTCAGGTTTGGTTGCCGTGTCTACTTTTGCGCGGGGGCCGCCCGGCGAGCGTTGCACCAAACCAGTCATGAATTCCCGCAGGCCTTTCTGACTGAAATCATCAATGTATGACGCATCAAAAACCGCGTTGGAGCCAAGCGTCCACTTCGCCCTCAATCGCTCTTCGTCGTCAGCAGGCAGACCGTTGACGATCAATTTGCCCATGAAATACCGCGGGCCCTCGGTAATGTTGAATCGATAACTCACATGCGAGGATGCATCGTCGAACTCGATCGACGGCCGGATACTGGCGGCGATGTATCCCCTTCGACCGTAAGCCTTGTGCACGTCCTTCATGCCTTTATCGATCTTGAAGCCGTCGGCCAGCTCGCCGGTTTTCATGCCCAGCGCCGCCGACAATTCGTCGACCGTCAACGCCTGATTCCCATTCCACTCGGCCTTGTCCCACGAATAGGCCAAACCCTCTTCGACCGGAATCGTGACCGCAACGCCGCCGGTGCATTGTTCCGGTTCCAACTTCGCCGTCGGCTCCTGAAACGTGGCGCGCAGTCTGCCGATGCGGCGATAAAGCGGAAATAGAGTGTACTTGCCGAACTGGCCGGCGTCCTTTTTCGAATAATCAGATTGGATGAACTGCTGCGAAGCCTTGATCAAATCGGTTTCGGGAATTGCCTCGGCGCCGGGAAAATGCAAGTCGCAAACGGGAATCTTTACCCCCTTTGCTGTGAACAGGAGTTCTTGCATGCCGGTCCGATCGTCCAGGTAGGGAAGAAACTCAACTCGGGCCGGAATTCGTTTTCCGTCCAGCAGTCTTTGCAGCGCCGCGGCAATCTTGTTCGCGGTGCTGCCGCCCTGAGGGGCAGTGCCGTCAAAGAAAGGAACATCCTGTCGAATCGCACGCGAGATTTCGTCGTCGGCAAACCAAACAAAGTTTTCAAATACCACCGGCAAGTTCTTCGCGGCTTCTTCGACTTCGAAGATCACAGTCGCCTGATCGTCGGCGCTGCGAACTCGGTAGCTGAGTGTCTTGAACAGGCCGGATTGAATCAGTTTTTCCGCCGCCGCGTCGAGCACGCTGGGATCGACGGTCTGTCCGATTTGCAGTTGGCTGGTAGCGATGACCTGCTCTTGCGTTATGCGCTTCAGGCCGACGACTTCGATCCTGGTCAAGCGCGCTTGTTTCTGAGCTGAGCAGATCGTCGCCGACACCAACGCCGCCAGCAGAACAGACACGACCAGCGCTGCGTGCCTGACGTCACGACCAACGATCGAGCCTTCATCGCCTTGCTTGCCGGTTCTTTTCGTTTGACTCCTGGCCATCGCTTAAAGCATCTTCGCTGAAAGATTCGATTCTATATTGTCTTGGGTTTGACATGGAAGGCAGAGACTCAGGTGGGCGCCACAAAGGCGGAGCGCGGACCAGGCGCGAGCTGACAATCGAAGTCTGGGTTGGTCTGGGTCGCGCTGCCGTTGGCGAGAATGAGCTGCGCGAAATTCAGCGCGCGATCGCGAAGCGATTCGGCGAAGGCGCAGTTGACAGCCCGGCTTCGATCGCGCGATTGCTTGCCGACGAAGGCACCGAACTCCGCCATCCCGAAGTCATCGAGTTCGACGCCCACTGGCGACAGGCGCAGATTGAGAAAAGTGCCGCTGATTTCTCGGTCTTCGATCGCTTCGATGCTGCGCAACCTTTGCGACTGAAGCAGGCTGAAGTCTTAATCAAGAAACTTGAAAAGCTGCGAAAGAAATTTGATCGCGCCGGGGATCATTCGTCTCTGCGCCGCTTGCGAGATGAGGCCGTTAACGCAAGACAAACTGTGCAATTGCTCGCTAAGAGCGAAAAGCCTAGTCAGCGGGTACACGGCGAACAAATCGAAATCGTAGAGTGGCTCTCGGTTTGGATCCGGACTCCAACACTCTTTGAAGAATGGCTCGATCTGCGCAAGCGTTCTACTGATTTCCGTCACCGGTTCCTCGCGAAAGATGTAGCTCCGTAGGAGCCGAATGTTTATAGCCACGCGGAAGCCGTGACAACTAGCTCCGTAGGAGCGAAATGTCTAGGACAATTCGGCTAGCGGCAACGATCAACATTGCGCTCCTAAGGAGCTGCGGAATCCATTGACAAACGCGGGTCTATAAACATTTCGTCCCTCCGGGACTGTTCATTCCGCTCTGCCTCTCTGTAGCCATTTTATGCGTGGACTTTCGGTTGCGCATTCAAAGGATTGGAGTGCTGAAACGCGTGAGCGAGACGGAAGAGTAACGCTTCGCTCCAGTAAGGACCGAGCAGTTGTAAGCCGATTGGTAATCCATCAGTTGAAACGCCGCAAGGGACGCTGATGCCGGGAATGCCGGCGAGATTAGCGGTGACCGTGAAGATATCGTTTAGATACATCGCCAGCGGATCGTCGACTTTTTCTCCGAAGAGAAATGCGGGCGTCGGCGCGGTCGGCGTCAATACCGCATCGCACTTTTCGAATGCCTTCGCGAAATCCTGTCGCAGAAGCGTCCGCACCTTCTGCGCTTTGAGGTAATAAGCGTCATAGTAGCCGGCGGAAAGAACGTAAGTGCCGAGCATCACGCGCCGCTTCACTTCCGGACCGAAGCCTTCGTCGCGCGTCTTTCGATACATGTCGCGGAGCGCCGGCGCTTCCTCAGCGCGAAAGCCGTAACGCACGCCGTCGTAACGCGCCAGGTTCGACGACGCTTCCGCCGTCGCGATGATGTAGTAAACCGCGATCGCGTACTTCGCATGCGGCAGATCGATGTCGACGATCTCGGCGCCCAAATCGCGATAGGCATCGATCCCTTTTTCAATTGCGGCGCGCACCTCATCATCCAAACCTTCACCCAGGAACTCTCGCGCAATGCCGAGACGCAAACCTTTGATATCCGTGTTTAGCTCCGCCGCATAATTCGGAACCGGCACGTCTGCCGTCGTCGCATCATGCGGGTCGCGTCCAGAGATAACTTCGAGTACAGCAGCGGCGTCGGCTGCCTGGCGCGCGAACACTCCGATCTGATCGAGCGACGATCCAAAAGCCACCAGACCGTAGCGCGAAACGCGACCATAAGTTGGTTTGACACCGACGACGCCGCACAACGACGCTGGTTGCCGAACCGAACCGCCAGTGTCCGAGCCGAGCGCGACCGGCACGATTCCTGCCGCTACCGCCGCCGCCGAACCTCCCGACGAACCGCCCGGTACGCGCGATGTGTCCCACGGATTCTTCACTGGGCCAAACGCCGAGTTTTCATTCGACGATCCCATCGCAAATTCGTCGCAGTTCGTCTTGCCGATGATCACCGCGCCTGCGTTTATCAGACGTTCGATCGCCGTCGCGTTGTAGGGCGGGTGATATGGACCAAGAATGCGCGACCCACACGATGTCTGCATTCCACGCACGCAGATGTTGTCTTTGATCGCGACGGGCACGCCTGCGAGCGGCAGACCTGAAAAGGCGGGCGCCTGGCCTGAAGTCCTGGATAGAGACCTTATTGATGTATCGATCGCGGCAGCGCGTTCCAGTGCGCCTTCGCAATCGATTTCGAGAAACGCGTTCAGCGTGTCGTTCAATTTCTCGGCTGCCGCGAGCGCAGCGGCAACGCCAGCACGCGCCGTGGTTTCACCGCGCGCGATGCTGTCTCTCAATTCGGATATCGAACTCATGCTGAAATTCGGATTCAAAGGTCGTGCTAGCCCAAAACTTTCGGTACACGAAAGTGACCTGAGGCCGGATCGGGCGCCTGGTCCAACGCGAGATTCTGACCCAGTGATGGTTGCACTTCGTCGTCGCGCGCAGCTTCGGTGCGCTCGCCTTCGGGCGTCAGGCCGCCGAGCGCCGGCTCGATCGCGCCGGTGTCGATCTCGTTCAGTTGCTCGACGTAAGCGACGATCTCAGCCATCTGCGGCGCAAAGACGCGGCGCTCTTCGTCGGTGATCTCCAGGTGCGCAAGCTGTGCGATCTTTTCGATGTCAGATTCGGTAATGGGCATGGCGAGTATTTTCGATTTGCGATTTCAGATTTGCGATTGAAAGCTCGGTTCGACGTCATTTGGGGTCGAAACGTCCCCGCGCCTAAGCAACTCGCGCCGCGCGAGGCAATTCTCAGCCGCGCGCACAAAACGCTCGCGCAATTCTCTATCGGAAATGTTGCTTGCCGCTGAGACCAGTTCGGCCGGAATCGGGCGCGATTCAGGGGGCGACGGATCTTTGGTCGGGAAATTCATTGCTCGCGCGTTGTCTATGGTTGCCGGGTCGATGCGGAATTCGATAAAGTCAACCACATCGCGGCCCAACAATCGATTGATGCGAAACACAAGTTCGGCGCCCATCGTTTGCATTTGCTTCTGCCAGATTGCGTCGGCGACCGAAACGATGAGCGTCTTCTGATAAAGGCGAAAGGGGATCGCGTTGGGACGCAATCCCGCGCCGGCCGCGCGCGTCCATGCGATCTTGGCCGCGATTTCCGTCATCTCCGGATTTGCTCCGGTGGCGTTCAGCAGTTTCGGCAACAAACGGGTTAGGTCGATCATAAACTTTGGAAGTCCCGAAGTGTAATGGAAGACAAGCGAAACAACCAAGCAATCGAGGCTGCGCGCGATGATTTAGATCGCCACGCTGCGCCCATGCTGTCAGTTCCGAAGCTCATCCTGGCTTCGGCCAGTCCGCGCCGCGCTGAGATCCTGCGCACGGTTGGCTGGCCATTTGAAACGCTGGCCGTCGATATTGACGAGTCCCGCCGCGCCGGCGAAGAGGCGGCGACTTACGTCGAAAGAGTTGGGCGCGCCAAAGCAGAAAGTGCGGCGTTGCGCGTACCGGGCGCGACGGTCCTGGGCGCGGACACCGTCGTGGTGGTCAATGATGAAATTCTGGGGAAGCCGCTTGACGATGAAGATGCGCGCCGGATGCTGCGACTCCTGCGAGACCGTTGGCACCAGGTTTTGACCGGCGTCGCGCTCGTTAACGGTGAAACGGGCTCGTCAAAAGTCGCTCATGAAGTAACTGAAGTCAGATTCGCCGAGATGAACGAAGATGAAATTAGCTGGTACGTTGCTACAGGCGAGCCGAAAGACAAAGCCGGCGCCTACGCGATTCAGGGACACGGCGCGCGCTTTATCAAAGAGATCCGCGGCGACTATTTTAATGTCGTGGGTTTGCCGGTGAGGCTGCTTTATAAGTTGCTGAATGAGAGTTAAGAGCGCGTGACCCTCTTGCGCCCTCCCTAACGGTCGGGCTTCTGCCCCGCTCAGAGAATCTTATCCAACCGCGCTGCCAACTGCTTCGCCAGATCAGCGTTCGGATCCAATCCGCCGGCCGTTCCTGAAATGTTTCCTTGCTTGTCGATGATCACGACAGACGGCAACTGATCGACGCCCAGCTTTTTCGAAATGACGCCGTCAGGATCGCGCAGCACCGTGACTTTGTACTTCCGAGCCAGTCCGCGCAATTCATCGTCCGCTACAAAGTTTTTTGATTTGGGATTTTCCGAGTCAGTGCTGACCCAATAAGTCGCGACGCCTCGACCGGCGTACTGGTCGGCGAGTTTCTTCATGCCTTCCATCTGATTGCGAGTTAGCGGCAACCACGAAGCGCCGAACGCCAGCACGACAACTTCGCCGCGCAGACTTTCGGAAGTCACCGTCGCCCCGTCAATCGCGCGAAAAGAAAAGTCCGTGGCTCGATCCTGCGCCCATGCAGAAACCGAAAGTCCGATCGCAATCGCAATGAGAAACGTCGTGATGACAACTGCTTTACGAATCCTGGTTAACATCAGTGCTCCTTTGGTTGTTCGCCGTCGCCCGCATTCTCGTCTGATTAAGACGGCAAGCCAATCAACCAACGCTTAGATGGGTTCGGAGGTCATCCAGTTGGACAGCTCTTATTGTCGCTTCGGGACCAGCAAAAACGGGCTGAAATTGTTAAGCCGGCGCCGGTGAGACACCGAAAACATCTTCATGCAGTCGACGGTAATCTTCCCACGTGTCCATGTCACGCGCAACGTAAGGCGACGCGACCGGCACGCGCCGCACCTGTTCGCGATGCGCAGCGAACAGTGCGCGCAGGCCTTGCGAGGGATCGAGAACCGGCATCTCATCGCGGTACGCCATGTCAATCAAGACTGGATGTCCGCCGCGGCCTGCGTGTTCAGGCTGGACCAGCGTGGCGCCGTGTTTCCATTCGTCGATCAAAATCCGGACGACTTCGGGCGGAACGGCTGGGTGATCTACCAGGGCGACAACTAACGCTCTCGCATTGCTGCTGACTTGTTCGACACCGAGAGCGATTGACGCGCTCATCTCGCTATCCGGATCGGGATTGACCGCGAAGCGAACCTGAGAATTCTTTAGTTGTTCACGAACGTTTTCAGCGCGATGACCAACGACGACGACGATTTCGTCAATACCACCCGCGCGAAGATTGCTAACGCAGCACTCGATCACCGTGCGGTCGCCGAAGGGAAGCAGCGGCTTGAACGCGCCCATGCGACGAGAGCGCCCGGCGGCTAAGAGGATTGCGGCAACGTCATTCACATTTTCGATTTGGGCCTGGCGGTTTAGAAACCTGGTTACTTAGGCGCAGGCGGTTCCCACAATTCGATACGATTGCCTTCGGGGTCCATGATCCAGGCGAACCGGCCGTATTCATATTCTTCGATTCGAGGATCGACGTCGACGCCTTCGTCGTGCAGTTGGCCGAGAAGCCAGTCGAGATTTGCTACCCGATAATTGATCATGAACGGGGCCGCACTCGGATCGAAGTATTTCGTGGTGTCGGGGAACGCGGACCAGACAGTGAAGCCTTCCTGATTTGGCGCCTCGGCCTCGCGCCAATGAAAGGAAGCGCCACTCTCGCCTTCGGATTCAATCCCCAGATGATCACGGTACCATTCGCGAAGCTTCTTGGGATCACTTGACTTGAAAAAGATCCCGCCGATGCCCGTCACTCGCTTCATTGTTTCTGCTATTCCATTCTCAATTCGTTGAGAGCACGCAGCGTGTATTGTCGCGTCATCTGCTTGCGCCAGTTCATCACAAAGTCGGTGTTATCCAGCGGGCGGGCTTTGATGTAGCAGGCTTCGGCGGCGGCCTGGATCTGATCGGCGTCGAATGGTTTTCCGATTAGCGCTTGAGCGGCTTCGCTTACTTGGATGGGTGACGGAGCAATTCCCCCGAGGACTATCTTTGCGTCGCTTACCCGGTCGCGACTGCTTCCGGTTCCGAAGTGAATGCAGGCGGCGACGCCCAGCACCGGAAAGTCGAAAGCGCCGCGGCGGCGAAGTTTTTGATACGAAGCGCGCCAGCCGTTTGTCGGCGGCAGATGGATATCAACAAGCAATTCATCGGGGCGCTTCTTCAAATAATCAATTCCATCGTCGTTGTAGAATCCAGCCGCGTCAATCATCCGCTCGCCCAAAGTTGAAACCAGGCGAAACTTTGCGCCAATCGCAACCATCACCGGCACGAGATCGGAAGACTGCACCGCCCAGCATTTCGAGCTGCCTGGCGCGACCCAACACACGTCGCCGTCTTTCTTCAGACAGAAGTTGATTCCTTTGCGCCACTCGTAATTCTGATCGTAATAATTGCAGCGCGTGTCGAGCAGCAGGTTGCCGCCAATCGTTCCCATGTTGCGCAGGATCGGCGTCGAGATCGTCCGCGCCGCGCCGGCGATGACGGGATAGTCGCGCTGGATGATCGAGTGTTCGCAAATGTCCGACAGGATTACTGAGGCGCCAATCACGACCCCCGAACCACCATCTCCCGTTATTTGACTGAGTTCCGGCAGACGCATGACTGAGACAACCGTGCGAGGCGTCTGCTGCCTTCGCTTCATGTTCGGGTAGAGATCGGTGCCTCCGGCAACAAACTGCGCCTCCGGCCCAGTGTCGGCGATAATCTTCACCGCCTCCGCGATCGTGCGCGGCGTGCGGTATTCGAATTTGGGAAGACGCATCATGTGATTAATAGACGTGGGCAACAAGCATACCCCTCCTAAAATTATTGTTGGGATCCAAGTTAGGATTCGACAGCTTATTCATAGCGATAAAATTTCGGTATCTCACCGGTTGTCCTAACGAGTCGAGGTATTCGCCGTAGACGACAAAAACATCCTTGCCGAGATCTGAAGCATGCTTCCTTTTCGTGCCGGTAACTCGGAAGATGTCTTTCACCATTAAATCTTGCCCAAACACCAGCGCAAGACTGCCGGGTTTCATTTCTTGAAACTCCAAGTTGAAAGCATGAAGAGCTTGCTTGTCGTCGTAATCATAAATTGGAAATCCCCTCAGTTCATCGTCCAAAGCGTAAATCGATCTGTGAGGTCTTTCTCGTTTGTTGTTTAGTATGAAGTATTTCATTTTATTCTCTTTCATAGTTAATGGTCGGATTTCATTGCGCGCCATGGATACGGCCTTAGGTTGCGCGGAAGGAGGCGGCACAGTTGCTAACCGTCGAGCTTTGCCCGCTAATTGTGGCCCGACACGCCTGATGACATCCCGCTTCATTTTGCGCCAGTCGCGCGAAACACGACCGGCGTCACCTTTGTTCCTGTTGAGCTGACCCCAGTACCCCGTATGTGCCTGACACCAGATTCGCGTCTCCGCACCGGGCAGATCGAAGGGATCCTTGATAGCCGAGTCTTGGCTTGGACACGAAGTCAAACCAGATACTTCGCGGACGGCATTGAATGTTTGCATTCCAAGGCAGATTACAAGCTTCGGGTTTACGATGCGAATCTGTGGCAGTGCAAACTCGCGCGCGGCCTTTATCAGGTCTGCCTCAGGAATATCCGCGCTCATTCCACCTGGTTTGATAAATGGAAATAGATTAGTACCGTAAGCGTCCCGAAGTGTCAGGCCGAACGTTGCATTCAGCAGCCGAATCAGGTTTCGATTCGTTAGCACATGCCGACTATATCCCAATGTCGCGGAGTCTTCGTCGAGTGAGTTCAGTGATTTGTCAGAGCTCCAATCCTGGAGCATGAACATGATCTCGGCGTCGAGTTTGCCCGCACTCTTAGTGTAAGGCGAGACAAAGTCACATTCGTAGACGCCTCCATGATAGTCGCCGATGCATTTATAACCCGGATATCGAGTTGCTTGTCGGAGCTTCGCCAAAGCCATCAATTCTGCTTGCTTGCCCACGTCAGCTTCTCTTTCGTCTTCACGCCAACGGCGTGAAATTTAATAGCCCAGGGCAACGCCCTGGGTAACAATCAACAAACACATCCTGCGCGCGACCCTCGATGGGTCGCGCGCAAATCTCCTTGGGTGGCGTCGTACCCAGGTGTCGCGCTGCGCTTTACCATGGGCTATTATATCGAACGCCTTCGGCGTTGCCAGCCTTTGGATAATTGAGTTTCAGCAGTTGATCATCTCGTAGGGCAGCGAAGGCGTAGGCCTTTCCCGACGTGTCGCTGAACTCAACTTCGAACGCGCCGTCTCTCCACCGCTCAACTACTGTTCCGACTTCGCCGCGACGCAGTCCATGTTTCGGGACATCTTCTATGAGCGCTACCACATCCAGCAGTTTGATCTCTTCCGACACGATCACAGTCTACTGAGGTTAGTTGAGACGAGCAAACGCGCTTTCCTTGGAATGCGGGCGGCGAGCAGAGCGCGACACCGCTTTGGATGTCCGACAAACTTCAGTTTGTCGATGCTCTTAGCTTCTCTCAACTTGAAGCGACAAACTGAAGTTTGTCGGACATTGCTTCGCCAAAGTCGGCGCACTCCAAAATCATCTCGCCACGTCGCGGCGCACATACAGCAGCAGATCGACGCCGGGGCGCAGAGGGTAGCTGCCGTCATCATTCAGCCCGGAATTCACCAACTGATAGCGATCGCCGAAGGTTGCCTTCAGTTGTTCCTCCTGCGCCATCGAGCCGATGATTAGCGGTTCTGTCGTAGGAACGATCTGCTGGTAATAGCCGACGCGTTTGTAGTTGCGAAAGTACCACGGCAGCGGCCAGTAGTCCGGCGAGACGAGCGCGACTCCCGTGTCGTCGCCGGTGCGCAAGCGCTTTGCGATGCGATCGACCTGATCGAGCATCGTTAGCATCTCGCGCTTTGTGTGCGCGTAAACGTACGGGTACCGGTCGTCGTCATAGTGAACGAAATTCAGCGAGATCATTTGATAGCCACCAATAGCTACGCACAAGGCGGCCAGCGCAGCGAACATGAGTGGCTGCTCAAACTCGCGCAGCTTCTGATAAGCGGAGTCGAGCGCGTATCCGCCGGTCAATGCCAGCGGGACAATGAAATTGAGACTAATCCACGGCGTCTTGTAGCCGACGAGTGAATAAGCCGCGAGCGAACCGAACGACCACAGCGCAAGGAAGACTGCCAGGCGATTGGTGGCGCGCCAAAGCGCGATCGCCGCGCCCGCACCGGCCAGCACAAGCAAGACCGGCTCTTCCTGCATCAGCCATTGTAGGTACTGCCACCACGGATGCTCATGCTCATGCGTGCGGTGCGACCAAAACCTGAGTGTCGAAATCGCGTCGTGCACACCCTTGGGATAATTGGTGAAGAACGACGAATAGAAGAGCACGTTTACGATGAGGAATACCGCAAAGGCGACCAGCGCGACAGTCGTTAGAGAGACAGATCCGCCGAAGCGTTCCACCGTTTTTTGCGCGCGCTCGCCAACCGATCCGCGCAACCGAAAATAGACACTCGTGGTGACCAGCGCGATCAAGAGCACCGGCCCGTTGATGATCCAGGTCTCTTTTGTAGCGCACATCAGCGCCGCGGAAATCGACGCCAGGATCAAATAGCCAGAGCGTCCGCTCTCGTAATACTTCAAGGCGGCGACCACAATGGCGAGCGCGAAAAAGACGAACAGCGATTCGTGAATGAAGTAGCGCGAAAGATAAACCGCGCCCGGTGAAATCGCGATCAGCCCGGCCGCAGACAGGGCGCCGATTGCGCCTAAACGCTTGCGCAGAAGCAGCGCCAGCCAGATCGTGCCCACTCCGAACGCAGCAGTAACGAAGCGGATATTGAAGGTGGTCAGACCGTACACATCGCCGGCCGATTTCCCGCCGAAGAAGCGGACGATCCACGGAATAACTGCTGAGAAAAAGTAAAGCGTCGGGCCGTGATAGTTCTGCGGATCGTATTGGTATCTGCCTTCGCGAACGAGCGTCACCAGAAAATTTCCGTTAACGCCTTCGTCATGATGGAAAGGCACAAGCGCTAAATCATAGAGGCGTAGAAACGTGCCCGTGATCAAGATCGACGCAGAAGCAATGCGCCACTTGAGCACGGACAAGCCGTCGCCACTCGCATTTTCTTCGGCCGGCGCTTGCTTTTTCTTAGCGCGTGATTTTGTAGAGGTGGTACTCACCAGTACTTCCCAGTTCCGGGTAACGACTGAAGAACGCCGTGTTCACCGTCATCAACGAATGTTCCTGCGGATCGATTACAACATAATCGACACCGTACTTAGCCAGCAAGCTCGTGGCGTCGGGAGCGCCAGCGTAAATGCGTTTGATTTCCGTTTCGCGCGGACCGTAATCGAGCCCGTGCGTCCAGATGTGTCCGGGGTAACCCATCAACGAACGCCTACCCGTTAAGAAGACCGGCGTGTTGTGAATCGGCGCGTGCAGGATGGTCGCATGCAGGGGCGTCTTCTCTTTAATCATTTCAGCGAAGTTGATACCGTCGCGATCAAATTCCTGATACTCGCCCTGTCGCGTCATCAAAGCAAAGACATCCAGCCCGCCGGCCAGCGTCAGCATGATGAACAAACTGCCGGCCAACCCGCGATGCCAGGCCTTGCCTTCCCAAAGACGCGCCAGCAGCAATGCGACTATCGGCGCCGAAGCCAGCCACCAATAGAAAAGTATTTTCACGTTGTCCCAAATCCACGGCGCCAGCTTCACTAAATTCGGAACGATGAAACACAAGGTGAATGGTAGATAGAAAAACAAAAGCTTGCGCGGCACAAGGTAATCTTCGCGCATCCAAAGCAGAGCCGTTACCAGCAGCGGAATAAACAGGCCGGTGTTCTTGAACCAGAACCAAAAAAAGTTTTCATCGCTGCGATCCCAACCGAACTGCCAACCGATAAAGGCGCGAGTGCTGACCGCGCCGCCGTGCGTGGACCACAGCAATTGCGGAATCGCGATTATCGAAGCGACCACGAAGAATAAAAGCCACTCGCGCCACCGGCGCAAGTTAATTAACGCCAGGCAGGCGCCGACGCCCATCACCGCGATGAAACTGTGGGCGTGAATAAGTGGCAGCAAGCCCGCGATGGCGCCGGCGGCCAACATTCGGTGATTGACGCGGAGACGGGGAGACGCGGCGACACGGAAATTCGCTTCGATTTTCTCGAGCTCGATCTTAGAGCCTTTCTTTTTCTTCGCCGTGTCTCCGTTTCCCCGCGTCTCCGTGTCTCTCGACGCTGCCCACCATTGCGTAAACACGATCGCCGCCAGCGGAATGCCGAGCAGAAATCCGCGTTGCGGCACGAGCAGACTGGTGACGGCGTTGCCCCAACGCCAGCCCTGCACGACTTCGGGAAGGATCGTGTACGAATGCGAAATGTGCCGGAGCACCTGGAAAACGCCGCCTTCGCTCTGGTTCACGTCGCTGAAGAACATGGCCCAGCCAAAGCCGCCGTTCAAAATCACGAGCACCGGCGTCAGAATTGCCGCCGTGCGATTGCGCAAGAGTTGCTGCCCGAAGCGATGCAGCACGCCCACCAGCGCGACAGCGACAATGTAGTTTTCAATGAAGAGCGAATCGCGCAAGCTCGCTCCGGCCCGGAGAAACATCGCCGAGATGAAGTCGGTGATAAACGGATAGGTGAAACGCACTCCGGCAAACGTGGGATCTTCCGGCGGAAAGTTCTGGCCGAAAGCAAAGCGCGTGATGACGCTGATATGAAACGGCAGGTCGCCATAGTTATTCAGCACTCCGGTGTAGATGCCATCAGGCTTGTCCAGCAGAGCGCGCGAAAAGACCAGCCACATAACGATGGCGACCGTGGCGTAGAAAAGAAAATAGATGAGCGCCCAACGATCCGGCCGCGAAGTGGCGCGACCGATAGCCTGCCAGGCGCGATTGCAGTCATCGTCCACTTTGGCGCGGCGCTCTTCATTTGTCAGGAGTAAGAAAGGCGTAGCGAGAACCACTCCGGTGAGAGCCAGCGTAACTATCGTCAGTCCCAGAAATGATGCGAGGATGAAGCCGACGAGTCCCAGGGCGCCGAAGCCGATGCATGCTCCGCCGCACAAACGCGAGGCGAGCGGCGCGTCCTCGTCGTAGGTGTAGGTGAGAAGCGTGCCGCTCGCGATCGCAATGAAAGATAAAGCGAGAGAGATGAGCATCAGAACGTTTTAGCAGTTGATGAAAAGGCTCTTTTCTCTAGCCCAGGCGTTCACGCCTGGGTTCGCGGTGGTAGTCTCAATATTGAGCCCCATTCATGGGGCTTCCGCAGTATCTTCTCATTCGACTGGCTAAAGCCGAATCCCAAAGCCTCCTAAAGGAGGCTGGTGACTGCTTGACGATCGGTCCCAGGTGTGAACGCCTGGGCTAGAGAAAGGATCTCTCAGCAACGGTAACTAGACGCGCATGATTTCGTGCTCTTTGGACTTTGACAGGTCGTCAATCTTTGAAGTGTAACTGTCAGTGAGTTTTTGAACTTCGTCCAGACCGTCGCGCTCATTGTCTTCCGAGATCGCTTTGTCCTTCAGCATCTTTTTCAGCTTGTCATTAGCGTCGCGGCGAATGTTACGAACGGCGGTGCGATGCTCTTCGGCAATATCGTGGACCTGCTTTGCAAGTTGCTTGCGGCGCTCTTCGGTGAGCGGCGGAATGGGAATGCGCACCAGCTTGCCGTCGTTCGACGGATTCAAACCGAGGTCGGCCGCGCGAATAGCTTTCTCGACATTAACGAGTTGCGTCGGATCCCACGGCTGCACGGTGAGCATCTGCGGCTCCGGCGCGTGCACGGAAGCCATCTGGTTGAGCGGCGTCGGCGTGCCGTAATAATCAACGGACACGGTGTCGAGCAAGCTCACCGACGCGCGTCCGGTGCGCACGGTGGCCAGCTTGCGGCGCACGTCGTCGATCGCATGCTCCATGCGCGGCTTGGTTTCTTTGATCACGTCTTTTTCGCTCATATCGTCGTGAATCGTTTAAGGCCGTGAATCGTAAATCGTAAATCGGGAATAGTAAAGAGCGAAAACTATTCACGATTTACGATTCACCATTTACGGCTTTTGCAGACACACGCGCGTGCCTATGCCGGCGTTGCTTCGGACGACGCGCGCGATGTTTCCGGGCTTGCGCATGTTGAAGACCACGATCGGCAGATTGTTGTCCATGCACAGAGAGATTGCTGAGGCGTCCATCACTTTCAACTGCTTCTCGAGCACCTCCTGAAACGTGATGGTTTCGAAGCGGGTCGCGGACGGGTCCTTCATCGGATCGGCGGAGTAGACGCCGTCGACCTTCGTCGCTTTCAGAATCACCTCGGCCTTGATTTCGAGCGCTCGCAGCGCCGCCGCCGAGTCAGTCGAGAAGAAAGGATTGCCGGTGCCGGCGGCAAAGATCACGATGCGTCCTTTTTCCAGATGGCGAACAGCACGCCGCCGAACGAAGGATTCCGCGAGCTGAGGAATATCGATGGCCGAAAGCACTCGTGTGTGGACTCCGGTTTTCTCCAGGGCATCCTGGAGCACGACCGCGTTCATGATCGTGGCGAGCATGCCGATGTAATCGGCCGACGAACGATCCATGTTGCCGGCACTCTTGGACACGCCGCGAAAAATATTCCCGCCGCCGACTACCACGGCGACCTCCACGCCCAATGCGTGGACCTGTTTGATTTCTTCAGCGACTGCGCGCGCGACGTTTACGTCGATGCCGGAGGTTTGCTCGCCAATCAAAGCCTCGCCGGAGATCTTCAGAAGCACCCGGCGGAAAGCTGGCACAGCGTTGGGTTGGGCGGTCATGTAGTCTTTTCAGTTCGGAGTTCGCAGCTCGGGGTTCGGAGTTCGGTTAAAGACGATGCGTTTTTCAAAAACTCCGAACACCGAACTCTTTAACAACTTATCCGGCAAGCTTCGCGACTTCGTCGCCGAAATCGTCGGCGCGTTTCTCGAGGCCTTCGCCCATCTTGTAACGCGTGAAGCGGCGAATCGTGACTTTCTCACCGGTCTTTGCGATTTTCTCGGTGATCAGCTCGCTGACGGTTTTCTTTTCCTCTTTGACAAACGGCTGATCCAAAAGCACTGCCTCTTCATAAAACTTGTTGAGGCGGCCTTCGACAATCTTATCGATCACGTTGTCCGGCTTGTTGGCGTTCTTCGGATCGTTTTTGGCCTGCTCGCGCGCGATCTCGCGCTCTTTGTCCAAGATCGCCACCGGAATATCTTCGCGCGAAACATAGCGCGGTTCGGCCGCGGCGACGTGCATGGCGATATCTTTAACCAACTGCTGAAACTCTTCGCCACGCGCGACGAAATCCGTCTCGCAGTTTACTTCGACCAGCACGCCGACCTTCCCGCCCATATGAATGTACGAGCCGACAACGCCTTCAGTCGCCACGCGGCCCTCTTTCTTTTTCGCTGAGGCGAGGCCGCGCTTACGCAGAATTTCGATCCCGCGCTCTTCGTTACCGTCGGCTTCGACCAGAGCCTTCTTGCACTCCATCATGCCGGCGCCGGTTTTTTCTCTGAGCGACTTTACGGCAGCCGCTGTAATTTCTGCCATGATTGCTTATGTTCTCCCTAACTCTATTGAAAAGCGCAGCCCGGCGGAAGTCCGCTTTCGAGGCTGCGCTCGCCGATCTTAGTAGCTTCTCTGACTCTCTCTAGCTGGCGGCGACGACTGTCTCCGCGCTTTCTGGTTCAATCTCGTCTGGTGACGCAGTCTCGGTCGGTTCGATTGCCGTCAATGGGGGCTCGGCGAATGTTTCGTCGTTCGTCTCGGCCATCAGCGGCTCGACTGAAGCGCTCTCGACTTCGGTGGCTTCCGCGGAGATCGCGACTTCCGGCTGCGCGGTTTCTTCGGTGGCCGCTTCCTCGGCGGTCGCGCCACCTTCGGTTAGCATTTGCTGTCCTTCGAGGACCGCATCCGCGATGCGCGACGCGAACAGCCTGACGGCGCGCAGCGCGTCATCATTTCCCGGAATGACGTAATCGATTCCTTCGGGCGAACAGTTCGTATCGACGACCGCGATCACCGGAATGCCGAGTTTGTTCGCTTCAGCGACGGCGATCTCTTCTTTGCGCACGTCGATGACAAAGACTGCGTCGGGCAGGCGATTCATTGTCTTGATGCCAGAGAGCACCTTTTCCAGGCCCTGTCGTTCGCGATCGAGTTTGATTCGCTCTTTCTTGGTGAGCTTTTCATAGCGGCCATCAGTCTGCATCACATCCAGATCCTTCAGCCGCTTGATCGATTTTTGCACCGTCTGAAAGTTTGTCAGCAGGCCGCCCAGCCAGCGCTGGTTAACGTAGAACTGGCCGGCGCGCTCTGCTTCTTCGCGGACCGCGTCCTGAGCCTGGCGCTTCGTGCCTACAAAGAGAACCGTCTTACCGCGGTCTTCGGCGATCATGTTGGTCATGAACTGGATCGCCTCGCGAAACATCTTCTGAGTTTTTTGCAGATCGATAATGTAGATGCCGTTCCGCTCGCCGAAAATGTACTCCTTCATTTTCGGGTTCCAACGGCGAACCTGGTGGCCGAAGTGAACACCGGCCTCCAACAACTCTTTCATCGTAACCGTTACCAAACAACTTTCTCCTTTATGTCAATTGGTTTATGTACTCGCCGCGATCGTGACTTCATTTTGAAGGCAACCAACCCGAAATCGCGACAATGGATTTAGCTTTATCTCTTCGAGAACTGGAACCGCTTTCGCGCGCCCTTCTGCCCGTACTTCTTGCGTTCCTTGATCCGCGGATCGCGCGTGACCAGTCCCGCGTGTTTCAGCGCCGGCCGCAAGTCGCCGTTGTATTCAATCAAGGCTCGCGTGATTCCGTGACGAATCGCGCCGGCCTGGCCCGCCGGTCCGCCGCCAGCGACGTTGACGAGCACATCGAACTTGTTTGCCGTCTCAGTCAACTGCATCGGCTGACGAATAATCATGCGCAAGGTCTCGTTCGGAAAATACACATCAAACGCTCTGTGATTGACTTGGAAGTTGCCCCCGCCGGGCCGCAGATAGACTCGCGCCGTCGCGCTCTTGCGCCGTCCCGTTCCGTAGTATTCAATCTCTGCCACGTCTTAATCCTTCTTGTTCTTGATTTCTATTTTTCGGTTTTGCGTGAAGGCAATTCGAAGGGTTGCGGTTGCTGCGCCGTGTGAGGGTGATCGGCGCTCGCATAAACTTTGAGTTTCTTAGCCATCGCTTTCCCGAGTTTGTTCTTGGGTAGCATGCCCTTTACGGCTAACTCGACCACTCTCTCCGGATTCTTCGCAAACATTTCCGTGACCGAAGTCTCGCGCAGTCCGCCCGGGTAAAGCGTATGCCGGCGATAGACTTTGCCGGTTGCCTTTGAACCAGTAAATACTGCCTTGCGAGCATTAACGACGATTACATGATCACCCATGTCCATGAACGGAGTCCAGTTCGGGTTCCGCTTGCCGGTGAGTATCTGAGCAACTTCGGATGCCAGATGCCCGACAGTTTTGCCCGCGGCGTCAACGACGAGCCACTTCCGATTTTGAGCCAGACCAGCGCCGCTGGGAAAGTAAGTTGACATAGATAAGTCCTTCTATTTTAAGCGCCTAAGACGCGAACGGCTAGAATAGGAAACGGGCTTGGCATTGTCAAGTTACGCGTCGCCAGGCGTTGCGCGCAACAACGCGTGCAATCGGCATCGTGAATTGTCCTGCGATGTGCTTCTCTATTTAGATCGCCTCGTAGCTTCTTAGGTGCCTTCGAGCTCTTTTTTGAGTGCGAGCCTGATGGTCGTTACGCCAGGTTTCTAAACGAAGGTTGGCTGCCTGCTTCACTTTGAATTTCCGGGCTGTTAGTATTTGCCGGGGCCACGCCGGCGTAGCTCAGTTGGTAGAGCAACTGATTTGTAATCAGTAGGTCGGGGGTTCAAGTCCCTTCGCCGGCTCCACGAATTCAGTTTTCGCGCACACTCACGACAAGAATGACACGACCTCGGTACGCGCAGTGTTGTTTAGCGTTCGCGCACTTGCAAAAGCCTACTAACCTCAGTTAAAGTGACGAGTTTGCGGCTCAGCCGGGTTTGCGCGCCAGGAGAACGTAGTTCCAGGATTTTTCACCGGTTGATTCGCATACTACTTGGCTTAACGCAGGGGTGGTCGAGTGGCTAAAGGCACCGGGCTGTAAACCCGGCGGGCTTCACTGCCCTACGTAGGTTCGAATCCTACCCCCTGCACCATGCTGAGATTTCAGATTTGAAATTTCGGAAGTGAGCGGGTGTAGCTCAGTTGGTAGAGCATCAGCCTTCCAAGCTGAGGGTCGCGAGTTCGAATCTCGTCGCCCGCTCCAATTCTTACGCAGAACAAGTGGTTAACTTGTTAGTTGCGTAAGTCAGGGACAAGCTGACAGCTTGTTCTACAGGCGCCCGCGTAGCTCAGGGGTAGAGCGCCTCCTTGGTAAGGAGGAGGTCATGAGTTCAAATCTCATCGCGGGCTCCATTTGAGATTTCAAGTCTCAGATTTCAGATCTGAGCTTCTGATATCCAAATCGGAGATCTCAGATCATTACGAGGCGATTGCGCGAGCACTGAACATCCTTATCTAAAG
>DASZZL010000123.1:0-15664 GCA_035545035.1 Pyrinomonadaceae bacterium | reverse complement strand
TCCATGAACTCAGACATGTCAAAACGAATCATCGAACGCTGACTGCCGAACAGGAACTCTGCCAGACAGCGGGCGACTTCAGTCTTCCCTACGCCGGTAGGCCCTAGAAACAGGAACGAACCGACGGGCCGGTGCGGATTTTTCAAACCCGCGCGCGAACGCCGAATGGCGCGCGCCAGCGCAGAGATTGCCGGGCGTTGGGAGATGACACGCTTGTGCAACTCGGTTTCGATCCGCAAAAGCTTGCGCGACTCTGCTTCTTTGAGCGACGTTACGGGAATCCCGGTCCAGCGCGCGATCACTTCTTCGACGTCGTCGCGGGTCACTTCCGCCATGACCAGCGGATCCAGCTCGTCATGAATCGGCGCTTGCGCGCGCCCATAAGTTCCGCGCTCCCATTCGTCCAGCGATGCCGTCAAGGCATCCAGGTTGCCCTGCTCCGCGCGCACGCGCAGCTTGACGCGCGCTCCGGCTTCATCGATGACGTCGATTGCTTTGTCGGGCAGGAAGCGATCGGGAATGTAGCGGCTGGATTGCAGCACGGCGGCCTCGATCGCGTCTTTGGTATAGCGCACCTGATGAAAACTCTCATAGCGTTCGCGCACACCGTCCAGAATCGCGATTGCTTCGGCTTCCGTCGGCGGCGGCACCTTCACGGACTGGAAGCGCCGCTCCAGCGAACGATCTTTTTCGATCGACTTGCGAAACTCCGCGGGCGTCGTCGCGCCGACGCATTGAATCTCGCCGCGCGACAGCGCCGGCTTCAGAATGTTCGCGGCGTCGAGCGAGCCTTCCGCCGAACCGGCGCCCACCAGCGTGTGCAGCTCATCGATGAAAACGATGTACTGCGGATTGTCGATTAGCTCGCGCATGATCTGTTTCAGGCGCTCTTCGAATTGCCCGCGATATTTTGTGCCGGCGACGATCAGGCTGATGTCCAACGACAGGATGCGTTTGTTTTCCAAAAACGACGGCACTTCGCCGCGCACGATCCGCTGCGCGAGTCCTTCGACGATCGCGGTCTTGCCCACGCCCGGCTCGCCGATAAGCACCGGATTGTTTTTTGTGCGCCGACAGAGAATCTGGACTACGCGTTCGATTTCGCCATCGCGACCGATCAGCGGATCGAGCCGGTCGTTGGCCGCGTCGTCCGTCAAGTCGCGCGAGAATTCCAACAGGTGAGGGATGTCTTTGCGATGACGCGCATCGGCTCCGGACTGGCGCGCAATTTCGTCGCGCACGGCGTTGAGTCGCAGACCGCGCTCGAAAAGTATCTGCGCCGCCATCGAACGCTCTTCGCGCAAAAGTCCGAGCAGCAGATGCTCTGTGCCGATGTGCCGGTGCTGCAGACGATCCGATTCCTCGTGCGAGTAAGCGAGGACGCGCTTGGTTTCCGGCGCCAGCGGCAACTCGACCGAGGTGGGAATCCGCTCGCGCAGCAGCGTGCGGCTTTCAATCTCTCTGCGAATCGATTCGATCGTGATCTGCGCGCGCGGAAAAAACCGCCCCGTGAGCGTCTTGTCTTCGCGCATCAAGCCGAGCAGAAGATGCTCAGGCTCGATCGCCGGCGCGCCAAACTGCGAGGCTTCGTAACGAGCGAAGAAAATTACCCGGCGCGCTTTTTCAGTGTAGCGTTCGAACATCAGGATCCCCGAAAGTATTTATGATTGCCACGCCTTGGCGTCGAGCTGCCAACGCTGTGCGCATTATAGCGCAACCGACAAGAGGCACGAAGTCTAATGGGAGCGCAGGCATCTTGCCTGCAATGGGCGCACCGCGCGCATTGTGCTGGAACCAGCGTTCAGCGGTTATCTTCCCGAAAGGAGCACCAAGTTCCAGTGGCCGCGTCGCGGCATATGAGTTTGGGGTCTATCTTTCAAGAATATAGAACCGGGAGCGGTAGCAACCGGGTCCTAAGATGAACTTGAGTGTCTTTGTCCGTTCGCTACTGCTCTTGGCGGACCGATGCCATGTCCGGAATTTCATGTCAGGGCTGTCAATGGTAACGAAGAAAGATAAAGTGCGGACCCCGGCGGGCGCGGCCGCCGTGCTGAGAGGCGGCACACAGGTTCGATTTGCTCTGCTGCACACCCGAGTTAAGCAGTCTATTCAGTAGGATTGATCTTTTCAAGATATGCCCTCTGTTTGGCAATCGTGATTTCTTTAAGTCTTCGCGTGGCGCCGCATAAGTTTGCAAGTACGTAACACGCCGCCCATTTACTCTTCATTCACTGAATTCATAAAGAAGTGCGGCGAGGGAAAGGTCCTCACCGAAACCTCGCCGCCCTCTCGGCTGGCCCGTTGTTTCTTTGCGAGAAATACCAGCCGATTCAATAGTGTTCAGTGATTAGCTTTCGGTTCAGTTTGAAGAACCAAGAGCCCTCCCTCACGGTCGGGCTACTGCCCCGACCGCGCACTGGTCCGGCAACCACCAACTACTGTTTACATGTGAACAGAGAAAATTCTACTTCCGCAGATAAAGCTTCAGGACAAAGTCAGCTCCGATGGCGCCTCCTCCTCCTATTGGACCTCCTGCCCACCAAACATCAACCTGGTAAGGCCCAGGAGGCAGATCGCCTTGTTCCCTGTCCCTTCCAATTCTTTGGAAAAAGTTAGAAGCCAACATGTCCACATCGTATTCCGCCGTCAACGCCACCGCCGGACCGAATAGGCCATAGGGACGATCATAGTGCCCGACCATGTGCTGCGGAGGACCACCCGTCGAAGGGGTCAAGGTAACCTGGAACAGGGTCATCCTTGATATGGAGGGTCCATAGGTTTCCCTGCTACCCACAATGGCGCTCAGATGAGCATTCAAGCAGGTGCCCTCCTCAAGCTCAATCTTCGTGCTCAAGACGGGAGTCTTATCGAACCTCCCACCCTCACCACCGCCTCCGGTGCTGCTCCAATTAAATGAAGTAGTCTTCACCCCCTCGAACGCAACGTCCTCGACCCTAAAGACTTCACCTGTACACCTGTACACCATGTTGGGATTGTGCGGGATTCCGTGCGCGCCGCGCTCGACGTTCCCTTTCGAGAGAAACCCGCGATTAGGCTTTTGTGCCTTCACCCCTTTTGCCGTGCTCAACAAAACGATGAACGCAACCAAACTGATGAACCAAATTGCATGTCTATTGTGCTTCATTTGCGAATCTCCTTTTTCTTGCAGTTGGGCAATCTGAGTTGCCCACACCGCACTGACGATAAGACGCTTTAATCTAATGGCCATCACAACCAGCGTCTGGGAGATTGTGAGGCCTCTGAGACCAACCGACAGGTGGTTTACCCAAACAGAAGCCGAGCTCAAAAACGACAATTTCAGCCAGCCCCCTCAAGGGAAAGCCATCGCTTTGCCGTATCTACTTCTGTATTCCGAAATTCCAATCCGAATTCCGAAATCGACACGCTAACTACTGACTACCATCTACTATTTACTTGATTTCGGTTTCAGGTTCAGCAGATCTGAGGATCGGGAGTCCCAAAACCGTCTTATGATAACGGGAATTAGATATCAGACTTGCAAGGGTGTGTCAACGATTTTGGCCCGATTTCGCGAGTCAACGATTTCTAAAAGCGAGAGCCGCAACGCTCCCAATCGTCGCGGCTCTCTAGGCTCAGACATTCAGCCTGTGCCTTTGTTTGTCGCGCATTCTATCACGGCGCTTTAGTCCTCGAACACATTTGTGTTCCAGTGACCGGCAAATCAAAAAGCACCCACAGAAGTCAGCCCCAATTTGGAACTCGCCAACACCCGCTTCGCGGAGTTTCAGGAAGCGAATCATTCCCAAATCGCTGCTGGCTCGCGCGCTGTCATAAAGACTGCACGTCGCTCCAATCTGACTACCGCGTCTGTCAGGTTGAATGCTCGCCGCCGGATGAGCGACCACGCCAATTTCAACTAAACCCGTGCATATCAACCGCTTTTAGCGAAGTAAGTCACTGGCATGGGTCTCGCAAATGAGCGCAACGCCCGTGGAGTCTCTCTACGAGCAAAGTTCTTTCAAAGTCTTATCGCAGATCTCAACGGGCTGCGAAGACAAAGGTAGCAAGACTCGCAAGCTTTCGTTCCCCTGATAGAGCGAGCACTCCAAGAAACGCTGCTCTAACGAAACTTGGGCCGGACGCTCTCCGGCGACCCTACAGGGAAGAGGATCATTATGAAGAGACAGAAACATGCCCCCGTCGTAACGTGGTTTGCGACATCAGCCTTGCTGGTTTCGATGTGCGCTGGTCTCACTTTCAGTCAGCGCACCTCCGCCCAGTCATACGAACAAAGCACGGCTAGCGAGCGTGACGCGCGCAACCAGGTCACGCCGGATTATCCGATTCTTGCCAAGTACGCGAGCGACCTGACTCAACTGGCGCTGCGCGGCAAACTCGAGCCGGCCAACGGTCATGACGCCGACATCGCTCGCGTCATCACGAGTCTCTCGCGCACGACGACCAAAGCACCGGTCGTAGTGAGCGAGTCCGATCTCGATCGCGATGCGATCGCGCGCGGCCTGGCTTTCAAACTCGCTTCCGGTGATGTGCCGGAATCTCTGCGTGCCAAACGCGTCTTCAGTTTGAGTATTTACGCGCTGGCGAAAGGCGCCAGGACCAGCGAAGAATTCACGAGTCGTGTGCAGGCTGTCTTTGCCGAAGCCGAAAAAGCTGACGGGCAAGTCATTCTCTTCGTCGATCAGCTTCATCAGTATGCCGGCGAGCGCGCAACAACGGTTGCGTCAGCCACGGTGCAGGCGGCGATCGAAGCGAATCATCTTCGCATGGTTGGCGGCGCTACGCCCGAAGCCTATTCGCAATACATCGCTTCCGAGGCCAACGTCGCAAAGCTCTTCGAAGTAATCTCAATTGATCGCGCTACCGAAACCGCGTCGAATTCAACTTCGGCTAAGAGCAAGAGAAAGAGCCCGATCAATGAAGAGTTCGAAGGCGAAAAGATTTCATCCGACATGCGCGAGTTGATGCACAGCGTCGGCCCGAACGGTCGCGTCGCGGCAATTCTCCAGCTTGATGACGTTCACAACAGCGAGGTCGATGCGCTGCTCAAGCGCAACGGTGTCCTGATAACCGACCGCATGGCGCAGCTTGGAGCGATGAAGGTTGACCTTTCGGCGAAAGCGATCGAAGCGCTGGCGAAGAGCCGCTCGGCGAATTACATCTCACCCGATGTGACGTTGGAGTCTTTCGGTCACGTCACGGCCACGACCGGGACTGATCAGATAAGAACTCAAACGAACTATTCCCTTCTCGGCTTGCCGTTGAGCACGACCACGTTCGATGGCACCGGCATCGGCATCGCGGTGCTCGATTCAGGTGTCGACACAGGGCACAGGGCTTTCAAATCAGGAATCAAATTCAGCAAGGATTTCACGACCGAGAACAACCCCATCAATGATCCTTTTGGTCACGGCACTCACGTGGCATCGTCTGCCGGTGGCACCAGCACGACCAGCGGCAACACATATTCCGGCGTCGCGCCCGGCGTGAGCATCATTAATCTGCGTGTGCTTGATAAGAATGGTGTCGGTTCCACCTCAGTGTTGCTGAATGCACTGAACTGGATTCTCAGTCCCGCCGATCCAACCAAGGCAGTCAGCGACAAAAACCCGCTGAATAAGGACAAGTACGGCATTCGGATCGTCAACATGAGTCTGGGCGCGCCCGCAATCAGCTCTTACAAGAACGATCCGGTTTGTCGCGCAGCTCGCGCTCTGGTTGATGCCGGGATCGTTGTGGTTGCCGCCGCCGGCAACAATGGCAAGGACGCTAACGGTAACAAGATCTATGGACAGATTCACTCGCCCGGTAACGAGCCCTCGGTGATCACGGTGGGCGCGGCCAATACGTTCGGGACGAATGCTCGGAGCGATGACGGCGTCGCCACCTACAGCTCGCGTGGTCCGACCCGTAGCTTTACGACCGGTGCGAACGGCGTTAAGCACTATGACAACTTACTCAAGCCCGATCTCGTCGCGCCCGGCAACAAACTTATCTATGCCGAATCCGACAGTGGCGGCGTTACGATTCTCGGCCTCGACGGTAAGAAGAGTGATGTCAACTATCTCGTAACCAATCACCCTGAGTTGGATTCGGGAATCACAGATGACGACAACAAGCGCCTGATGTATCTGAGCGGGACGTCGATGGCGACGCCTGTTGTGGCGGGTAGCGCAGCTCTCTTGCTCCAGGCCAATCCAAAGCTGACGCCGAATATGGTCAAAATGATCTTGATGTACACGGCGGGACCGCTCAAAGGCTTCAACATGCTCGAACAGGGAACGGGCGAGCTAAACGTCGAAGGCGCGATGCGACTGGCCAAGCTGGTGCGCACCGACATTAATTCAAGCACGCCTCAGGACCGTCCCATGCTGACCGGTCCAGCGCCAGTTCCGCAAACCACGATTGGTGGGCAGACGTTCACCTGGGCCCAGGGCATTATCTTGAAGCATTGGTATGCGACTGGATCAGCGATCGAGACAAACTATCAAACCTACTACGCACAGGGCGTCGTGCTGGGCGATGGTGTCGTGCTGGGCGACGGTGTTGTGCTCGGTGATGGTGTCGTGCTCGGTGACGGCGTCGTACTCGGCGACGGTGTGGTCCTGGGCGATTCCATCTTTACCAGCGCAGGTGTCGTGTTGGGTGACGGCACGATCTGGTGCAGCGGCGTTGTTCTTGGAGACGGTGTTGTGCTCGGTGACGGCGTCGTGCTGGGTGACGGCGTAGTCCTCGGCGACGGAGTCGTGCTGGGTGACGGAGTCGTGCTGGGCGATAGCGCGGTGCAGGCTATGGCTGCGAAAGCACTAATCAATGGCGACCCGTAGTAAGGCTGTTAGGACTGAGAGCGCCGGCTCAGGATGAGTCGGCACTCTCTTTTTGCAATCGATCGGGATAGCTTAAGCGAACAGGAGCAGCCCATGGCCGTCACATTAATGCGGCAGGATTTGACAGCGACGCTCAGCGAAGTAGCAGAGCCAGACAAATCTTGCACCATCAGAGAATTGAATCGAGGCGACGAAACTGAAGTACTTGATTTCCTCGCAGCGCGTCCGATTCACACGGTGTTCTTGTCCAGTTTGATCCGCGACAACGGACTGCTTAGCCCACACAATCGCGGATCGTTCTACGCTTGTCGCGGTCGCTTCGATCAACTGGAAGGAGTGGCCTTGCTTGGCCACGCGACGATGATAGAGGCGTACACCGAAAGCTCGCTCGCCTCGCTCGCACGTCTGGCACGTAATTGCCAGAACGCGCATTTGATCAGAGGCGAACGCAAAACGATCAACCGCTTTTGGAAACATTATGCCAACCCTGAACAAGAGCCGCGCTTGATCTGCCGCGAGCTTTTGTTCGAACAACGCGAAGCCCCGCCGCTCACGGAACCGGTTGAGGACTTGCGGCCGGCGACGCTCGACGATCTCGATCAAATACTAAAGGTAAATTCAGCGATGGCTTTTCAGGAAGCCGGCGTCAGTCCGCTTAATCAGGATCCCGGCGGCTTTCGCCAACGCACCGCGCGGCGAATCGAACAAGGCCGAGTTTGGATTTGGGTTCGTGACGGCAAACTAATGTTCAAAGCCGATGTTGTTGCCGAGACGCCTGAAGCGGTTTATCTGGAAGGCGTCCACGTACATCCGGAAGAGAGACTGAAAGGATACGGATCGCGCTATCTGTCCCAGTTGGGATCGATACTGTTGACTCGCAGCAAATCGATCTGCCTGACCTTGAATCAGGAGAATAAGAAGGCAATGGCGTTCTATGCAAGGGCTGGCTACAAATTCCACAGCCACTACGAAACCATCTATCTGCGTTAAGAGAACTCCGAGAACAATCGTGGAAATCGCAGCTCAACTAGCCGGTCGGCAAAAATTCGTCACGTTGTACCGGTTATTAATCGTCGCAATTGGCGCGGTGGTCTTCGTTTCTTCTGCGTATCACTTACCTACGGCGCGAATTGATCTGCGCTTCCTGCTGCTATCTGCAATAACCGTTTTTGTGAGCGCGCGCATATCGGTCAAGATCCCGCGTGTCAATGCCAACGTCACAGTTTCGGACACGTTCATTTTTGTTGCTTTGCTAGTCTATGGCGGCAGCGCCGCAATTGTCCTGGCCGCGGCCGAGGGACTCTTTTCAGGACTGCGCATTAGCAAGAAACCACTCACCATTCTATTCAACTCCGGGGTAATGACCTGCGCGACTTTTGCGACGGTAACCGCCTTGCATTTCGTCTTTGGGTCGATAGTCGACCTCAGGTTTTATAGCCCATCGCAACTGGTTCTCGGCGTGGGTACGATGGCGTTGGTGCAGTATTTCTCAAACACGGGAATTATAACCGCGGGTTCAGCCCTCAAATACGGAGAAGGAATCTGGTACACCTGGCGCAAGCATTACCTCTGGACATCAATTACTTACATTGCCGGGGCAACTGCCGCCGGAGTCATCGCTACTACAATCGAGACCGCTGGCTTTACGGTAATGCTCGTCGCCACCCCGATCATTTCGCTCGTCTACTTCACCTATCACAAGTACCTGGACGAGATTAAGTCAACTGCCGAACAGGCTGAGCGCGCCGAACGTGAGCGAGCAGAAGCTGAACGGGCGAGAGCCGAGGCCGAGCGCGAGCGCGCCGAGCAAGCCGAGCGTCACGTGGAAGAACTTAGTCGCCACATTGCCGAACAGGAACGCATCGGCGCACAGCTACAAGAGAGCAAGGATCATTTTCGTCACGCGGCCTTTCACGACGCGCTGACGCATCTGCCGAATCGAGCGTTGCTGGCTGAGAACTTGAAATTCGTCATGGAACGCGCGAAGCAGTCCGAGGATTATCAGTTCGCGGTGCTGTTTCTTGACCTCGATCGTTTCAAGAACGTGAACGATAGTTTGGGTCACACGATCGGCGACCAACTGCTGATCGCAATGGCGCGCAGATTGGAAAGCTGCATTCGCGAGGTTGACATGGTCGCGCGGCTGGGCGGTGACGAGTTTGCGATCCTGCTCGACGGTATTCCCAAGCCTGGCGAAGCCACCGGCATGGCGCAGCGCATACAGGAAAAGTTGGAGTCGCCTTTCAACCTCAGCGGTCACGAAGTCTTTACCACGACCAGCATCGGCATCGCGCTGAGTTCGACCGGGTACGATCATCCCGAGAACATGCTGCGTGACGCCGACACCGCGATGTATCGCGCGAAAGCGCAAGGCAAAGCTTGCTACGAAGTGTTCGATAAGGGAATGCACGCGCGGGCAGTTTATCTGCTGCAAATGGAGAACGACTTGCGCCGCGCGCTCGATCGCGAAGAGCTGCGCGTTTACTATCAGCCGATCGTTTCACTCGAGAACGGCCAGCTCGCCGGCTTTGAAGCGCTGATTCGCTGGCAGCATCCCGAGCGCGGCTTAATCAATCCAGTCGATTTCATTCCCCTCGCCGAAGACACCGGCATGATTGCGCCGATCGGCTTATGGATACTGCGGCGCGCGTGCCAGCAACTCGCTCAGTGGCAGTGGCAATCTCCCGCCCATCGCTCTCTGTTTATAAGCGTCAATCTTTCGGGGAAACAGGTAGCCGAGCCCGATCTCGTCGGCCAAGTCCAGGAGATATTGGAAGAGACTCACGTGGACGCGCGTCACCTGAAACTGGAAATCACCGAGAGCGTCGTGATGGAAAACGCCGAGCTGGCTGCGCAACTATTCAAGCGTTTGAAGGCGCTGGGAGTGCAACTGAGCATCGATGACTTTGGCACCGGCTATTCTTCGCTGGGTTATCTGCATCGCTTCCCGCTGGACACGCTGAAGATCGATCAATCGTTCGTCGGACGCATCGGTGAAGCTGCTGAAAATATCGAGATCGTGCGCACGATCGTTTCTCTCGCGGACAACATGGGCATGGACGTGGTTGCCGAAGGCGTCGAGACGCTGGGACAGTTGGCACAACTTCGCAAGCTGAACTGTCAATATGGGCAAGGTTATTTGTTCGCGCGCCCGGCGGACGCTGCCTCAATCGACACGTGGATTTCCCACAAGCCGCAATGGCAAGCCGACCTGTACGCCTCTACCAGCGAGTATTTCGTGCCCGCTCATACGGCGGTCGTGCAGTTGAGATCGGCGTGAGCCCTTCACTCCGCGTTGAAACATCTCTTCACTTCTTCGGGTCTATTCTCAGGCAATAACTTTTCCAGATGCGGTTGATCGACGGCCGAAGCGTCTTCGAGGGGTCGAACTTCATAAACGGTGGGCGCGGCTCGGCGAAAATGAAAGCATGATTCGATCCTGGCAAGCTCTGCGATCTCCGGAACGTGCCATCCGCACGGCTGCCACCAGCGCGGATCGGCGTCGAGAAAAACGCGCCGGCCCTGGTCCAGGTAGCTTGCAATCACTGAAGCTAGCCGTGATCCAGGCCAGCCCGATCCGGGTCCAATCACGTCCCATTCGCCTGCGCCTATGCCGTGCCAATACTTGACGGCGACCGTCTGGGCGCCGGAGATCATCACCGCGTCACGCGGAAGCTTCGTCAGCTCTCGATCATATTCTTTCGCTGCTGCTCTCACATTCATCGAAGCACTCCGCAACGGCCACAAGTACGCTCCGAAACAAACAGCAATCAAGGCGATCGCGGCGGCCGCAGCGATGAACGCCCGACGCGCCGTTCCGAACCGCGCGGTTAGTGACTGAACCAGGTAGTTCGAAGTCAGCGGAACGAGCGCCGGCAAGCCGGTCGAAAGATAGCGCCAGCCGATCGCGGTGCTGTAATTCAAAAGCAGCAGCAGGTTTGCAAACAATCCCACGGCCGCGAGCAGCAGGAGGAGAGAAAGCTTGCGCTGACGCCATTCGCGGACCGTAGCCATGGGCAAAGTGATCAGGACGAGCGGCGAGGTGGCCAGAAAGAAAGCGAGCCATGGCCAAACGGTGCGGATCGAGATTGGATGAAGCGCCGCTTCTGCGAGCATTGATTCTCGCCAACCGTACCAGGCTGCGCGATAGCTCGGATCGGCGAGAAACCAGTGAGCAAAGCTGGAGGTCGCGAAGAACAGAAAGACCAGACACGACAGCGCGACCAGCAGAAATCCCCGGCGGTTCAGTCGCCATCCGCAAACAAATGGAGCCAATACCAACCAGGGACCAAAAAGGCCGACCGTCTCGCGCAGATTCACGCCGGCGCCGAGCAGCGCCGCGCCAAACATAACCAGCCAGACTCTTCGCTGCTGAATACCGCGCAGATGAATAATCAGCGCTACGCTCAGCAGCAGCAGCGCGGGAACGTCGGTCATCACCTGGCCGCTGTACATGACAAACACCGGCGAGAAGGTCACGAGCAACGCAGCAATCGTTGCGGCATGACGCGAGTGAGTGAGATCGCGAGTCAGTGTCCAGCAGGCGACGACCGCCAGCGGACCCTGCGCGACGACCGTGTACTTGAACAGCAGATAAGCCCGCTGAGGTGGCAGATTGAACATCGCATGGGCGATTGCATAGAGGGCGTGATTGTAAAAAATGAACAGGCTTCGTCCCAGAGCCATCGACGAAGGTACCCCGTGCAGCGCGCCGACCGTATAGTCCAGCGCGTCCCAATCTCCAATGAACGGATCGACAAAAACCAGGATGAGGATCAAAGAGATAGCCGCGGGCGGCAGCCACCAGCGCCACGCAGAAAGCAGCGAGGGGTCATTCGCTTTTTTTTCTTGAGAACCAGTCCAGCCATTTTCCATTTGTCATTTTCCATTTCACATTTGCCATTGCGGATTAGCTTCACGCCTCGAATCTAATGGCAAATGAAAAATGATAAATGGAAAATGCGTCTACTCTCTTTAACCCGGCGGAGACTTCACGTCTCGAACTCGATAGAGACTGTCAGTGCGCCGGTCATCTGGAGGAGGGATTACTCCTTCGAACACGCCCGTGTCTTTAACCAGGCCCGGAAACAACTGGCTGGGAGTGGAGGTTTCATTCTCTTCCGGTATCACCAGGAACTTTATGCCTTTCGCTCGCAAGAATCCGAGGAAGCCCTCCTGATCTTTGGGAACGCCATCAAAAAAAGAATGATAGAAGTGGTCCCCCGGGATGCCAGAAACGACCCGCACTTCGGGGCTGTCGCAGAAAACCTTGATCGTCGGGTCGGAAGCATATTCTTTCTTTAGGTAGCTCGCGATCGCTTGCGACCGCTCTCTCTGCGTCACAAATCGGGCGAGATCTTCGACCTGCGTCTTGAGTTGAACGACGCCGATCACTAGCGCAATCCCGAGAGCCGCCTTCGCCAGGACGGAAGGTCGTCTGAAGAATTGGTGAGCCGAGTACGCGAGCACCGGCAAACCAAGCGAGAACAGTATCAAGCCGTAGCGAGGCCAGATGTCGGTATTGTTCTTCGTCAGATACGCCAGCACGATGAAACCGAAGTACGCAAAAAAGAACAATGCGCAAACCAGCGGGTCAGTGACCTTTAGCCACTCGCCGAGGCCGGCGCTCTTACGCCAATCACGAAAGAGCAGCCACAATCCGGCAAAGCATCCGGCCAGCACGGCCACGTTCATCGAGTACGCGAGGCGATTCGCATCAATCCAGATTCGGTAGAAAGTTAACTGACTGAATTCGGGGTGCGCGGTAAGTCTCGCAATCATGTATTGATCGTGAGCCCGGAAAGACGCCAGCGGATCTCCAGTCGCTTTCCAACAAACAAACAACCAGAACGCGGGCCCGACGGAGAGAATCAGGGCAGTCAAGACGGGCACCGTCCGCCGCCGCATAAACTGAATCGTCGGGACCAGCGCAATCAACATCCAACTTTCCAGTCGGATCAAGCAGGCAGCCGCCCCGAGCACCGCCGCGAGCGTCCAGCGATCGGTAAGAACGAAGTACATGCACCCCATGACCAGAAGGGCATGCGGTATATCCGTCATCGCTGAAGAGGAGTACTCCAAATGAAACGGATTGAAAGCGATCGCCAGAAATGCCAGCAGCGACACTCGTCGACTGGAGGTCAGAATATAGCTGCACATGTAGACTAAGACAGAGACGCCGGTTCCAGCCAACGCGGCCACTAACCGGCTGACATAGACAGGTTGGTTAACTACTAAAGAGATGATTGAGCAAAAGAATTGATACAGCGGAAGCCAAAACCCGTAAAGATTCTCCCATGCGAAAACGCGGGCGACAATCTTCCCGCGCATTGAGGTCACCTGCTCGATGTAGCAGTAGGCGTCGCCGAAAGGTTCCTTCTGAAAGAAGAGCGCGCCAATAATTCGCGGGACTCCGGCTGTCAGCGCCAGCAGAACCAGGTTGCGAATCGACCTAATCCCGAAAACTCGACTTTTGTCTCTAATCACAAATATGGATTCGTTTCAATTGCCGACTTAGATTTTCTCCCTCTCCCAATGGGACAGGGATGGGGGAGAGGGCTTGGACGCATCGCCAAGACCCTACCCCTCAATCCCCTCCCCAGCGGGGAGGGGAAGAAAAACCTTGCGGCCGCTTGACCATCTTCAGGCGCGTGCCGCGTTCGCTGTACTCGACTTCGTCCATGATGTTGTAGATCAGCAGGACGCCGCGCCCAGAAGACTTGAACAGGTTGGCCGGATCGCGCGGATCGGGAATCTCGCGCACGTCAAAGCCATCGCCTTCGTCTTCGACTGTGAAGATCGCTTCATGGGCTGATAGTTCCGCCGTGACACGCAGCAACTTTGTCGGATCGTTTCGATTGCCGTGCCTCACCGCGTTCACAAATGCTTCGTCGAGCGCGACGAACAGGTTCGACTGCTCGACTTTGATCAAGCCCAACCGGCCCACGCGGTCGAGCAGATATTCCAGCACTGCGTTCATCAGAGTCAGATCGCTGGGCAGTTCGAGATCGATCTTTTCGCGAACGTGAGTGGTTTGCTCGGCCGCGTCAATTCGCTGAAGTTTGAACCAGAGTGTTTTCTCGATAATGTCGTGGAGTTCGGCGATGGCGCGCCGCGAGGGCGAACCGGTGACGCCCACTTTGAATGCTTTGACGATATCAGCCGACTCGGCGATATTGGCCGACACGGCGGAAGACTCGACATCGTCGAGGTCGCTGACAATCAGATCGAATTCAGCCAGATCGTTCCGGGCCAAAGCCTCCTGGCGATCGCCGGTGGCGATCACGTTGTGGCCCAGCGCGCTCAGCGCTTGCGCCAGGCCCGTGCGCGCATCGTCGCGGTTCTCAACGATCAGGATCCGGCACTTATTCTGAATACTCTCGACCATCAGTTTGCTTTTCCGGCGAGGAGAGACTCTGGCCGCAGGGCCTTCTGAACTTTTAATACGGAACTGCCGCCGGTCGCGTTCAGAATATATCAGAGAGCGTCGATGGGTGACAGGACTTGAGACTCCGGACTCCAGACTCTAGACTGTCCTTCTCGCGCTGATGAGCAAATCAAACCTGCAAATCAATCTGGAATACGCGACTGCCCGATTGTTGCTCGCTGCCTTTGGCGCGTTGCCGCAGCACGTCGCCTTGCGCGTCGGCTCAATCATGGCCGGGGGCGCCTACTATTTTTCCGGCCGGCTGCGACGCACCGGCGAACGCAACCTGCGGCTGGCGTTTCCGGAGCTGGGCCCGAGCGAGCGCCGGCGTCTGCTGCGCGGGTGCTTTCAAAATTTGGGGCGACTGCTCGGCGTGTTCAGCCAGTTCGCGAATGCCAATCCGCAGACTCTGAAACGCATCATTGATTGCGAAGGCCTTGAACACATCGATGCCGCGCACCAAAAAGGAAAAGGCGTCATCCTTTTCACGGGCCATGTCGGGGCTTGGGAACTCTCGAGTTTTGCGCTCTCGCTGTTCGATCATCCTTTGAGCTTTCTGGTGCGACGGATCGATAATCCAAAGATTGAAACGCTGATTGATTGCGCGCGCACGCGGCTCGGCAATCGGACGATCGACAAAACATCCGCCGCGCGCGAGATGCTGCAAATTTTGCAGGTCGGCGGCACCCTGGGAATTCTGGTTGACCTGAACACGCTCGACCGCGAGGGAATCTTCGTCGATTTTTTCGGTGTGCCGGCGTCGACAACTTTCATGTTGGCCAAGCTCGCATTACGTACTGGAGCTGAGGTGCTGCCGGTTTTTGCGCCGTGGGACAAACAACGCAAGCGCTTTCTGTTGAAGATTGATGCTCCGCTCAACTTTGAGCGCACCGGAAATGAAGAAGAGGACATGCGACGCTTGACGCAATCGTTTACTTCAGTCGTCGAGAATTATGTTCGCCGTTATCCTGACCAGTGGCTCTGGATTCATCGGCGTTGGAAGACGCGACCGCCGGGCGAGCCTGATTTGTATGACTGAGACCAACCTCGATCGCGCTTACTCGTTCGCCGATCTCTCGGCCTACTCGTTCAAAGATCGATGGCTTATTCGCGCCGCCGATCTCGCGTTCTTCATTCTGATCAAACTGATCGGCCGCACCGTCAAGTTTGAAGTCGAAGGCTGGGAAAACTGGGAAGCCGCGTCCCGTGATGGAAAGATTCCTATTTACACGTTCTGGCATAATCGCGTGTTTCTCTCGACCTACTTCTGGCAACGACGACGTATCGTGGTGATGACTTCGCGAAGCTTTGACGGCGAGTACATCGCGCGCTTCATTCAGCGGTTTGGCTACGGCGCGGCGCGCGGATCTTCGACGCGCGGCGCGACGGGCGCGATCGTCGAGATGATTCG
>DASZZL010000122.1:0-7035 GCA_035545035.1 Pyrinomonadaceae bacterium | reverse complement strand
AAAGAAAAAGACAAGGCTGACAACGCCGTTATCGATCTGGAACACGCTCGGGTGCGGTTGCGTTCGCGCGCCGCCAAGGCTACGCCGGAGTCTCTGGTTCAGGATTTGGAAGTCGTGCGCGGCCTGCTTGACCAGGGTCTGACGATCGAGGCGCGCACTCGGCTCAACTCACTGCTCAGCGAAGCGCGAAATCAACCTGAACTTCTGGCCGAAGCTCGTCGATCGTTGTCGATCGCGCTTGAGATGCAGGGCAATTATCGCGAGTCGCTGGATGCGGTCGCGATGTACGAACCGCCGGAAGCGCGCGTCAAGCTCAACCCAACTCTCGGCACTCTGCTGCGGGTTCAGATCGCGCTGGCTAACAATTACACCGGCGATCATCCCAAAGCAATTTCGTTGCTCAAAGCCACGCTGCGCGGTTTAGCGGAAGAAGGCGCGGAGGTCGGCGCGGTTTACGCCGCGCTGGCACGCGTCTATCGCAGCATTAGTGAGTATCAGATCGCCCGCGACTATTCGCATCGCGCCCTGGAAAGTTATCGCCAGATGGGAGACTGGCGCGGACTGGCCGAGGCCTATTTCGGACTGGCTATCGCGGACCTTCAAGAAGGGCAGCAGGAAGGGTCACTGGAAAACTTCGAACAGGCTCTCAAGCTAATCGGAGACCATCCAGCCAGTTTCTTGCTCGGCAAGATTTACTCCAACATGGCTGGCGTGTACTGCGATCTAAAACGGCCGCACGAAGGAATTCGCTATCTCGAAAAGGCGATCGGATATTACGAACGAACGGATCATAAAAATAACGCTGCCGATGGCTACAACAATCTCGGAATAAATCTGGTTCTGATTGGTCAGTGGGATCGCGCGCAGGAAGCGCTCGAGCGGGCTTTGTCAATCGCCACCGAGGCCGACGGTCGCCGGGCCGAAGTGTCGATGATTCTTGACTCTCTGGGCGAGCTGCGCATGTTGCGCGGCGATCTCGAAGAGGCGCGCGGCTATCTGGACCGTGCGGTGGTCTTGGCCGCGGAAAAAGGAAACAAGTGGTACGAAGGACAAGCGCTGCGGACGCTGGGCCGCTGCTATGTCGCGATGAAGCAGGGCCCAAAGGCCCGGGCGACCGCGCAGCAGGCCCTGGAACTCGCTGAACTGATTGGCAATCGCCAGGCGATTTGTGAATCTCGTCTATTGCTGGCGGAAGCATCGCTTGAATCTGGTAATGCCGAAGGGTGCGCAGCGAACCTCCAGAGTCTGGCGCAGTTGATAACCGACTTGCCGGCCGACTTGCTCCTGGCGGGAGAAGCGCAACGCCTGCACGGCTTGCTGGCGATGGTTAGCGGCGATGCGGCAACGGCCGCGCAGCACTTCGGCCGCAGCGTTTCGATCTTCGACCTGCTCGGTGATCGTTATCGCAGCGCGCGCGCGCATTACGAACTGGGGCGAGCTTATGCGATCGCCCAACCGGAACACGCAGCGGAGCATCTCTCGCGCGCAGTTAATATCTTCCGGGAGCTGGGCGCGCACCTGAACCTCAGTCGAGCGGAAGAGGCCGCCGCCGCGCTCGACCAGACCACGCCGCAGCAATTACGCAAGCGGGAAACAGTAGTTCAACTTCTGACTTTGCGATTGGCTGAAGCCGTCGCCTCGCGCGAGCTGCTGCTGAGGGAACTGGCCGCGGTCGTTCGTCAGGAAACCAACTCTGGCCGCGTCGTAATCATCGAGCCCGATGAAGGCGATCGCCAACGCGTGGTAATCGCGCACGGTTGCTCCAGAAAAGAAAGCGAAGCGTGGGCGGAAGATTACGCCAAGCTTAAGAAAGATTCTCGCGGCGAAGCTTTTGCGAAGAAATACGACCTCGCCGTCATCAACCTGAAGCCGAGCAACGCGCCGCCGGCAACATTGCTGATTTCACCGCGCGATCGCGCGGAGCTTCCCGCCGGACTTTCGCTCGACCCCTTGCTGCGCGTGGTTGAGTTGGGAATGGATGTTTGTGCTTTGCGAGCGCGAACGCGGAGCGGGTCGGGCGCGGAAGAAGGAAGCGCGCTGGCCGGGGCGAGTCTGATGCCCGGGTTTATCCATTCCAGTCCGGCAATGACGCGCCTGGTCGAAGAGGTCCACAAGATTCGATCGTCGAACGTGACCGTCCTGGTCACTGGTGAATCCGGCACGGGGAAAGAACTCGTCGCCCGAGCGATTCATGCGCTCTCGTCACGGCGAGACAAGGTCTTTGTCCCGTTCAACTGCACTGCGGTGCCGAAGGAACTTTCAGAGGGCTATCTTTTCGGCTATCGCCGCGGCGCCTTCACCGGGGCCGTCAAGGATTCAGCCGGCGTGATTCGCGCGGCAGTGGGCGGCACACTCTTTCTGGATGAAATAGGCGATCTACCGATCGACGTGCAGCCAAAGATTTTGCGCTTCCTGCAGGAAGGCGAGATTCAACCTCTCGGTGAACAGCGCCCGATCAAGGTGGACGTGCGCATCATTGCGGCGACGAACACCGATCTGGAAGAGATGGTGGCGCAGAGTCGCTTTCGCGAAGATCTTTACTACCGTCTTAACGTAATTCGACTGCGTGTGCCGCCCCTGCGCGAGCGCCGGTCAGAAATTCCCACGATCGTCAACTACTACGTCAATCACTATGCGGCAAAATTTGGCCGTCGCGACATTCAGATCGAGCCACAGGCAATCGATCTGTTAATGGTCGCCGAATGGCCCGGGAACGTGCGCCAGCTCTGCAACGAGATTCAACGCGTCATTGCTCGAGCTGAAGACGGCACGCTGATCACGCCGGAACACCTTTCACCAGAGTTGCGTCACATGAGCTCGCCAACTACGCCACCCGGGACGGTGACTCCGATTGGCGCCGGCGTCGGGGGGCCGTCAGTGACCGTGCCGCTGCAAGACGTCACGCTGGCCGACGCGCTGGCCGAAGTCGAACGCCGCATGATTGCTGAGGCTCTGCGCAAACACAACGGAAACATCTCACGCGCCGCGCGCGAGCTTGGCCTGACCCGCCGTGGCCTGTATTTGAAGCTCGAGCGGCACGCCATGAGCGCCAGCGCCTAGCTTCAATTCCCGCTCATCCTCTTTTCCGAACTTCGTTCCATCATCGAGCGTGTAAGTTCTTGCGCTGCGCTCGTCGTTGCGCTGGTTTGCGACAGGCGTGTATGCTTTTTCATGAAGGGCCCGGCTTAACTGTTTTTAGGATCAGATCGTGAGCACGAAGCTAAATCTTTCCAGTAATCCATTTCGCAATCGCGCGTTGCCGTGGACGGTTACGATTGTGGTGGCGCTTGCATCGATCATGGCCCTGTTGTTCATCGCGCGGGCGACATTTCAAACCAATGCGCAAGCCCAGGCGGCGGATCGCGAGGTCGCCGATCTGCGGAAGCAGACGGCCGCGCTCAACCGGCGCGCCGAGGAGATAAAGAGCCAGCTAACCGCCGAGCAGCGGCGTACTCTCAAATCGGCGCATGCGCTTGTCGATCGCAAGCGGTTTTCATGGACGCGGCTGTTCGCCGATCTGGAAGCCGCTCTGCCCGGCAGTGTGCGTGTGGCGAGAATCACAGTAAAGGATGTTGCCGCGGACGGCGACCGCACCGTTGCCGACCTCGATCTGGTCGTGGTCAGTAAGAGCGCCGCCACGATCACGCAGATGATCGAAGACATGGATCGGCAGGGAGTTTTCCAGGCGCAACTGGTTTCGCAAAATCTTCAGCGCGGCAGAGGTGAGACCGGCGAGGAGTACGAAATGAATGTGCACTATGTGCCGCGCTCCGGCGCGCCCATCGAAGCAGCAAATCGAAACGAGCGCCCCGTAGACAACACGGGCGAGGGAAGCAGAACGCGATGAGTCAGGAACAACCAATGCAGGGTCGCACGGTGGCCGGCCGCCAGCAGATTCGCGTCCGCTTCGATCAACTGAAGCGCTCGCCGGGCCTGCGCGTCATTGGCCTTCCGGAACTGATCGGTCTTTCCGTCGCTGCCCTGCTCGCGCTGATCACTATCTTTGCTTACTTTTATTTTCTCGCACCGGCGAACTCTCGCCTGACGTCAGTGCAGTTGGAACGCGACCGATTGCAAGGGCAGGTGCGCGCCTCGCAGGTGAACCTCAAAGAAGACACCGACGCTCGCGCGACCGTCGATAAGATCAACGCCAGCTTGAAAGATTTTGAAGGCAATTGGCTGGCAGCGCCCGGCACGGGGCGCATGTCGCTCTACACTGAACTGAATGACCTGATTCGCAGCAATGGCTTGCGGAATACCTCGGGACCAAGTTATACGCCGCTCGAACCTCTCGGCACAAAAGCACAGGTGCAGCCGACAGCTAGCGCTGAACAGCAGAGCAATGCAAAATGGCAGAGCATCTATCCGGGCATCAGCGTGAGCGTGACCGTCGAGGGTCCCTATCAGAGCGTCCGCCACTTCGTGCGCGATATCGAGACCAGTCGCGAGTTTCTGATCGTCAATGCCGTGGAGCTCGAAGGCGTAACGCAATCCAACGCCGCGCCACAGGAAACACCGATCGTAAGAGCGCCGACTCCGGCTCGCGGTGGCAGAACGGCCGTGCCACCAAGCGTTACTCAACCTTCGGGCGCGCGCGGCACGCTCGTCAGTTTGCGTCTCGATCTGGCGACGTACTTTCAGCGCGCAGGGAGTTAGAAGCCGGCCACGCCGTAAGGAGTTTCGAGGAACTATGCAGCTTTTCGATCCAAACAATCCGAACGAGCGAAAGAAGATGATCGCGGCAGCCGTTCTTGCGGTGGGCGCGATCATTGTGCTTGGTTACGTATTCTTTGGCGGGAGTTCGAAGAAGCCTCCGACAAACTCTACCGCAGCCAAACCGTCACCGACACCAACCAGAGTCGTTAAGGAACAGGAAGCCCCGGTCGATGACCCATCGATCTTTCGGCCGATTGTTTTCACTGGCACGGTGCCCCCGGTCTCGGAAGCGAATCGCAACATCTTTGCTTATTACGAGCCACCTCCTCCCCCGGTAAAGGTGCCCTATGTGCCAACTCCCAGCCCGACACCGACTCCACCAATGGCGATTTCGTCGCTCAGCCCGTCGACTGTCTACGCGCGAACGGCGGATTTCAGTCTCGAAATCACAGGCGATAAATTCGCGCCGGCGGTGCGCGTCACGGTTGACGGTCGCGAACTGCCGACTCGCTTCATCAGCGCACAACAACTCTTCACCACGGTTCCGGCCGCGTTGATTGCAAACCCGGGCGTGCGACAAGTGATGGCGCGAACCGGCGACGGCAAACTCTATTCTAACTCGGCCACTCTTAACGTGACGCCACCGCCGCTACCGAATTACAATTTCGTCGGCATTATTGGCAAGCCTCGCGGCAATGACACTGCCGTGTTGCAGGACAAGGGCAACAAAGAGCTGCTTAACGTGCAGCGTGGTGACGTGCTGGGCGGCCGCTTTCGCGTCAACAGTATCTCTGAACGCGAAGTTGTGCTGGTTGATACGACCTTGAAGATCAGACACACGGTTCCTTTCACCGTCGATAATAGTGTGAACCCGCAGTCCAGACCGCCAGTGCGTCGCGTCGATAGTGAGGAGCCGTAGGAATTGCCGATTTGGGATATGCCAAGAATGAATCATAACAGTCCACAAACGCACGGGGAGAGCGGCTATGCTCTGGTAGCTCTGCTGGCGGTGATGTCACTATTGGCTTTGTTTGCGATGGCCGCGGCCTCGAACGTGCGGCAGCAGAGCCAGCGCGAACGCGAAAAGGAAGCGATCTTTCGCGGCGAACAAGTGGCTGACGCCATTCGTTCGTATTACCGATACAAGGGTGGCCAGGGTGTTAACTCCCTGCCCACGTCGATGGATCAACTGCTTGAGGGAATTCCGAAAGGGACCAAGAAACTGCAGATCCTGCGTGCTGAGGCCGCGCGGGATCCGCTTTCCAAAGCAGGCGAGTGGAAGCTAATCAGCCCAACCTCGCAAGACTTTGCCCACTTTGTTAGCTCCTTGACCGTTTATACGGGAGGTGTGCCGCCCAGGCCGAAGAGTGACTTTGCGGCGCTGGCTGCGCTGATTCCGCGAGTGGTAGATGTGCTCAATACTCAATCGACGGACACCGCTCCCGGCGGTGACGACACGTCGGCGAACGCCGATGGTCCCTTCCTTGGAGTCGCCAGCCGCAGCCAGCGCCACGCGGTAATCAACTACTACAGCATCGATCGACACGATGAATGGATCTTCACTCCGCTGTTCAGATGAGACACATCTATCGGACTTCTTTGCGAATGCGACCGATCGAAAGTCGCGATCAACATGGGGTCAATGAGCGGACTCGATCGCCTGCGACTAGAGGCAATGACGATCGATCTCGACTCTCAATGTGCTCATTTTGATCGACGCGCTGCTTACGTGACCTGCAACGCGGCACGAAAATATTTCACCTCGCGAGTAATAAATTGTTGACAAGGATGGAATTTAAGTTTATATAGCAAGATGTTGTGCGCCGTTTTCTCTAGACCACAAGAGTTACCAGAGTACAGTATCTTGTGGTCACAACTCTGAAAAACCAAGAAGGAGAAACGACAATATGGCAACTAAGAAGAAGGCCAAGAAGAAGGCCGCGAAAAAGGGCGGCAAGAAGTCCGCCAAGAAGAGATAGTTCGTTCACTCAGGGAACAACAACGACCACGTTCAAGTGGCGCACATCATCTAAGGCCGTAAGGCCAACTTTAAAAGGAACGGCGAATGCTTATCAGCGCGCCGTTCCTATTGTTTTTTGACTGACCCTTTTTTGAGATTGCGCGACCCGCGACTCTCAATTATTCTCGTTCACACTAACTGAAGCCGATTCTTGGAAATATCGGGAGGCCTGCCGAATGCGGGAGTCTGACGAGAGGCCCTGGGGCCGTTACGAAGTTCTGGAAGAACAGCCCGGGTTCAAGGTTAAAGTGCTTGAGGTGAAACCCGGCGCCCGCCTCAGTCTGCAGCGCCACGCGCGGCGCGAGGAACACTGGGTCGTGGTCAAAGGCGTAGCAGACGTCGTGTGTGGCGAAGAGGAA
>DASZZL010000121.1:0-14875 GCA_035545035.1 Pyrinomonadaceae bacterium | reverse complement strand
CAAGAACTGAAGTGGCTGCGGTTGATTCTGAGGTGTTGATAAGTCGTTTGGGCACCTGAGCGCTTTGCTGCGCGGAAGAAAGAAGACGAGTAGCCGAATCATCAGTGGCGGATGATTCGTCGACGAGAGGCGCGCCATCGTGGCGACAGAACTTGAGCGCGTCGTCAGTCTCAATGCGGTTGCATGTGGGGCAGCGTTTCATCCTATGCACACTTCTCACTTCGACAGCCCGACGCGGCGCAAGAGATCTGCGAAGCGCGGGTCGGAGCTATCCCATTGTGGCTCCACCTTAAGCCAAGCCATTTTAAACGCATGCTCGTCATAAGCCTTTTCCAGCCAGGTGAAAGCCTGGTCCTTCTCGCCCAGGCCCGCGTAGACGAGGGCGATGCCATCCGCCGGCACATACTCTTGTCGCGACATCTGCTTCAGTTCGTCGAGCACCGCTCGCGCCTCAGCTTTCTTGCCTAACACCCCATAGACGTGGCCGAGCCCAGACATTGAGAATGACCATTCAGTGCCTCCCCTCAGGGTGATCCCTTTTTGAAATCCAGCGATGGCTTCATCGTACATCCCCTTTTGCTCATAAGCCGCGGGAAGGTGTGCGTGCACCAGCGGGAAGTTCGGGTCCAGCTCTAACGTCTTTTGGAATTCTTCGATCGCCTGGTCGTAGTTGCGGGCGAAGTAGAAACCCATCCCCAGCTCAAAGTTCGACATGAGGGAGAGCGGATCGAACTCCTGGGCTCGTTTTCTCTCTGCGATAGATTCATCAGGGCGGCCCATTATCTCTAAATATCCACCATACCATTGGTGAGCTACCGCATAGCGTGGGTTCAACTCGATGGCGCGCTTGAATTCCTTCTCGGCGCCCGCCCAGTCCCAATCGTATACCGCTAAGACGCGCGCTAGTGAGGTATGTGCTTCGGCGAGCGTCTCGTCTAGTTCTAATGCCCGCATCGCTGCCGCCTTGGCTCTAGGCACGCTGCGTTCGATCTCTGCGTCAACCACCAGCTTCTGCTTCAATCCCTTCAGATCAATGAGCAGATCTTTTGCCGTCTGGTACCGCTCCTCTCTGTCTTTAGCCAGAGTCTTCATCACGAGCCGCTCCAGCTCGGCGGGCGCTTCAGCCGTAAAACGCGCGAGGGGCGGAGGGTCTCTTTCAAGGAGCGCAACAATAAGATCGCTCCTGGTCGCGCCGCCAAACGGTGCTTGACCGGCAACCATCTCGTAGATCACCACGCCCAGACTGAAGATATCTGTGCGCGCATCGACCGCCATGCCGCGCGCCTGCTCAGGCGACATGTACGCGACCGTCCCCAGCACTACTCCCGGTTCCGTGTGCACCAAGGCCTTCGTCGCCGCTTCCGCATCCACCGAATCCGGCGGCAGTCGCTCTGTTAGTTTCGCGAGACCGAAATCCAGAACCTTCACAATGCCATCGCGCCGCAGCATGATGTTTTCGGGCTTGATGTCGCGATGCACGATGCCGGCAGCGTGTGCAGCCGAAAGCGCGCTCGCAATCTGCGCAGCGGCATTGAGAACTTCTGCGAGCTTCATCGGCGACGTGTTTCGCATCCGCGCGCGCAGCGTCAAGCCGTCGATGAACTCGGTGGCGATGAAATTCACTGAGTCGATCTGCTCGACTTCGTAAATCGTGATGATATTGGGATGGTTCAAGGCCGAAGCAGCCTTCGCTTCCTGAACGAAGCGCTTCATCCGGTCCTCATTGGAGGCGACCTCCGCAGGCAGAATCTTTAAAGCAACCTTGCGATCCAGTTTCGTATCCTGGGCGAGATAAACTTCACCCATCCCGCCGGCGCCAATCTTCGAGCGGATTTCGTAGCGACCTAATTGTGTGCCAGCGACAATAGTCAACGGGTTCTCTTAATCAAATCACGGCGGCAATCCAACGCGGCGCAAGAGGTCCGCGAAGCGCGGGTCGGAGCGCAGGCTATCCCATTGTGGCTCCACTTTAAGCCAAGCCATCTTAAACGCGTGCTCCTCATAAGCCTTTTCCAGCCAGGTGAAAGCCTGATCCTTCTCGCCCAGGCCCGCGTAGATCAGGGCGATGCCATCCGCCGGCACATACTCTTGTCTCGACATCTGCTTCAGTTCGTCGAGCACCGCCCGCGCCTCAGCTTTCTTGCCTGACACCGCATAGACGTGGCCAAGTCCAGACATTGAAAATGACCATTCAGTGCCTCCTCTCAGGGCGATCCCCTTTTTGAATCCAGCGATGGCTTCGTCGTACATCCCCTTTTGCTCATAAGCCGCCGGAAGGTGTGCGTACACCAGCGGGAAGTTCGGGTCCAGCTCCAGCGTCTTTTGGAATTGTTCGATCGCCTGGTCGTAGTTGCGGGCGAAGTAGAAAGCCAACCCCGGCTCAAAGTTGGACATGAGGGAGAGCGGATCCAGCTCCTGGGCTCGTTTTCTCTCTGCGAGAGATTCATCAGGGCGGCCCATTGCCTCAAAATATCCGCCATACCATTGGTGAGCTACGGCATAGCGCGGGTTCAACTCGATGGCGCGCTTGAATTCCTTCTCGGCGCCCGTCCAGTCCCAATCGTATACCGCTAAGACGCGCGCTAGTGAGGTATGTGCTTCGGCGAGCGTCTCGTCTAGTTCCAGTGCACGCATCGCTGCCGCTTTCGCTTTGGGCATTTTCTCTCTCGGCGGCAGCCGGTTGGCTGGTACAACATAGGAATCAGCCAAGCCGGCGTAAGCCAGTGCATAGCTCGGGTCTTTTTCAATCGCCTGATTGAAAGACTCGATTGATTTCTTGATCGACTCGCCGGTCCGTTTGTTCCAGTAGAAGCGGCCTTTCAAGTAAAGCTGGTATGCTTCGTTACTCTCGGTGTAGTGCTTGTCAAGCCCTTTCTCTTCGCCAGAAACTTTGAGCTTCAGTTTCTCGACAATCTCCCGCGCAATCTCGCGCTGGGTCACGATCAAGTCTGACATCTTGCGGTCGTACTGCTCGCCCCATAGCAGCTTGTTGTAACGCACATCCACCAGCTCGGCGCTAATCGTCAGGTTGTCGCCGCGTTGGACGATCCTTCCCGACACCACGGCATTGACGCCGAGCTCCTGGCCAACTTTGACGGGGTCTATCTCCTTGCCTTTGTAACGAAAGACTGAACTGGTGGGACTGACTTTTAGATTTGGTAACTGCGAGAGGCGATAGATGAGCGACTCAGCCAGGCCATCGGAAAGATACTCAGTGTCCGCTTCAGCACTTCGATTCTGGAAAGGCAGAACGGCAATTGACTCAATTGCGACCTCAGCGTTGCGCGCGTGCAGATAAGCAAAGAGACCGACCGCGGCAAGCACAAGCGCTATGGCAGCAATGGCCGCGGCCAGTTTGTGCTGTTTGATTCCTGAGACGATGTATTCCGCGCTGGAAGCTGCATGCGCAGCACTGGCCGGCGCCGTCGCTGCCGCACCAGAGGCAGTCGCCGGTGTGCTCTGCCCGCTGCTAGTTGGCCCAAGCGTGCGAAGCTCCGGTGGCGCTGTGCGATCGATCTCAGCATCAACTTCGAGCTTGCGTTTCAGGTTGCGCAAATCAATGAGCAGGTCCTTCGCCGTTTGATACCGCTCCTCACGATCCTTCGTCAGCGCTTTGGTAACGATTCGCTCCAGTTCGGCGGGTACTTCATGCGTATACCGCGTTAATGGCGCAGGCTCTTTTTGCAGAATCAAAGAAATGGTTTCGGTCGGAGTCTTGCCGACGAACGGCGCCTGTCCACTGATCATCTCGTAGAGCACCGCCCCCAGACTCCATAAGTCAGTGCGCGCGTCGACCTTTGTGCCTTTGGCTTGCTCGGGCGACATGTAATTCGCGGTGCCCATCACCGTGCCCTCGTGCGTATTGATCATCGCCCTGGTCGGTGCTTCGCTGTCGATAATGGATGGCTCAGTCAGTTTGGCCAGACCGAAATCGAGCAGCTTAATGTAGCCGTCGCGCCTGACCATGATGTTCTCTGGCTTAATGTCGCGATGAATGATACCGGCCTCATGCGCGGCCGCCAGCGCGCCGCCCGCTTGAATCGCGACCTCCAGAACCTCTGCCAGCTTCATTCCCTTGCTGACGCGTTGGCGCAGAGTCTCTCCATCAATAAACTCAGTGGCGATGAAAGGCGTGGCACCGGTCGTGCCGATCTCATGGATGGTGATGATGTGTGGATGATTCAGGGCGGACGCTGCTTTTGCTTCCTGAATAAAGCGCTGCAAGCGGCGTTGGTTCGACGCCAGCTCCTCAGGCAAAATCTTGATCGCCACCGTTCGATCCAGCTCCGTATCGAGCGCCAGATACACCTCGCCCATCCCGCCCGCGCCAATCTTGGAGCGGATTTCGTAGCGGCCCAGGTGTGTTCCTGAGATCAACTGCATCAATCATTCTCACTGCGGAAAGCCGACGCGGCGCAACAAGTCCTGAAAACGCGGGTCGGCGCGCAAGTTATTCCATTTCGGTTCGACTTTCAGAAAAACCATTCGCGGGTCTCGCTGTTCAAACCCACGCTCCAACCAAGTCAACGCTTCGTCGCGCTCGCCAAGGCCGTTATAAACCAACGCGATGTGGCAAGGCGAGACGTAACGCGCCGCTGATTGCTTCAATAATTCTTGAAGCAGGCCCCGGGCTTCTCCTTGTTTGCCAGACTTCGCCAGAGCGTAACCGAGAAATGCGATTGGTTCGGAATTAACACCGGAAAATTCCCTAGCCTTACGTGCTTCAGCAACGGCTTCGGCGAACATTCCTTTCTCAATATAAGCACTCGAAGCAAACATATGAGCGAAACCGTAATTCGGCTCCAGCTCTAAAGTTTTCTGCAATCTGGCTATCGCTTCATCGGTTCGTCCGGCTTGAATCAGAACATAGCCTTCGAGCGCGTTGATTCCCAGATTAAGCGGGTCGAGTTCTCTGGCGCGTTTGCTTTCGGCGAGTGCTTCGCCGTGCCGTCCCGTGTTTGAAAGGAAAGTTGCATAGAACAGACGAGTGTCAGCGCTGTTCGGATTAAGTTCTAAGGCTCGCTTGAGTTGATTTTCTGCTGCGTTCCAATTCCAATCGTACCAGAATATGGCGAAGCCGAGTTCGGCATGAGCCTCGGCAAGGTTGTCGTCAATTTCGATGGCCTTTTGCGCCGCCGCTTTCGCTTTCGGAAAAAATTCGGTTGGAGGCATCGCGCCGGAGAGCGGAATCCTGCGATATACGTCTGCGAGTCCGACGTAGGCGAGCGCGTAAGACGGGTCAATTTCAATCGCTTGTTGGAAATAGGAAATCGCTGTTTGGGTTTCGGGCCGCGATTTGAGAAGGTGGTAACGTCCCTTGAGATAAAGCTGATAAGCTTCCGTGTTTGCCGTGTAGTTTTTCGCCACCCTCTGCTCATCCGTACCCGACAATTTCAGGCGCAGCTTACTTGAAACGTCACGCGCAATTTCGCTGGGCAACGAAACAAGGTTTGTCAGTGAGCGATTGTAGTCCGCGCTCCACAAAGCCGTTTCCGTCTCCACATCAACCAACTCGATATGCAGCGTCAAATCATTGCCGCGTTGTACCAGCCGCCCATTCAAAATCGCCTGCACGTTAAGTTCTTTGCCCACTTGCTGCGGCGGAGCATCTTTGCCCTTGTAGCGAAACACTGAGCTGCGCGCCTTGACCGAAAGTTTCGGCAGTTGCGAGAGACTGGTGATAAGCGACTCGGTCAAGCCATCGGACAAATACTCAATATCGCCGTTGCCGCTGGCGTTGATGAAGGGCAGCACGGCGATGGAGTTGATCGCTACGCTGCGTGCGCGCATAAAATAGAAGTACGATCCGACTCCCGCGGCGATGATTAATAACGCGGCGACGGCGATGACGACGCTTCGCTGGTTCAGCTTAATCGCGCTCGTCGGACCTCTCTCGCTGAGAGTCGAGCGCGCGGCCGATCCCATAACTGTTTCGGCCCCCTCCGGCTCTCTTGTCTCCACCTCGCTCTTCGATTTAGGCGAAGCGGAGCGTTCGAGCTTTCTCGCGAATTCCAACTCCTGCTTCAGACTCTCCAAATCGAGTAGCATGTCTTTAATCGTCTGATAGCGCTCGTCACGGTTCTTGCGCAGCGCCTTCGAGACAATTCGCTCGAGTTCGGCGGGCACTTCTCTGGAATAACGCGCCAGCGGCTGCGGCTCTTTCTCGCTGAGAATCGCCGCCAGCACTTCACTAGATGTCGATCCTTCGAATGGCAAGCATCCTGCCACCATCTCATACAGCACGACGCCGAGACTGAAGATGTCGGTGCGCGCATCCAGATCGAGTCCGCGCGCCTGCTCCGGCGACATATAGATGGCCGTCCCCATCACCATACCCGGCTCAGTATTTATCAGCGCTCGCGTTGACGCCTCGGTATCTATAGAAGTCGTGACTGATTGCTCGGTTAGTTTTGCGAGGCCAAAGTCCAGCACCTTCACGATACCGTCGCGCCGCAGCATGACATTCTCGGGCTTGATATCGCGATGAATGATGTTCGCAGCGTGAGCAGCAGTGAGCGCGCTCGCGCTCTGAATCGCGACCTTGAGAACTTCGCTGAGCTTTGTCGGCGCGAACCGCATGCGTTGGCGCAACGTCTCGCCGTCAATGAACTCAGTGGCAATGAAATTGACTGAATCGATCTGCTCGATTTCGTAAATCGTGATGATGTTGGGATGATTCAGCGCCGAAGCCGCCTTCGCTTCCTGCACAAAGCGGCGCATTCGATCCTGATGAACAGCAACCTCGGCAGGCAGAATCTTCAGCGCGACTTTGCGATCGAGTTTGCTGTCCTGCGCCAGATACACTTCGCCCATCCCACCCGCGCCTAACTTCGAGCGGATTTCATAGCGACCAAGTTTTGTGCCCACAGGAATAGTCATAGCTGCAAACGTTCAGGCAGGAAGACCCCAGATGACGCCGAGAACGCCACATTGTATAGGTGTTTGTGTGGGTGTGCTAGATTCTTAGACGACAAAGAAGAGTATCGGGCTTGCCCTACCGCGCCACCAAGCCGACGTTCGCGATCGTTGCACCCTTCCTCATCGAAGGCACGGTGCAGACCACGATGATATCGGGAAACTCTTGACACTTCCCGCACTATGAGCTACCAAATGATGCGAAAAGTAACTTGTGTACCTCCGCTGGCGAATCGACCGTAGAGAGTTGAGACGAAAAAGACTCTTTGGACAACATCCAATCACGCCGCGAGGAGTTTAGAGGCAGAGGAACTCCAGCGGTCGGTCCAGCCACCACAGTGAGAACAGGACTGAAAAACCCCTATGCGAATAGCCGTTATCGCTACCTATACCCATCCCACCAGGCTGCCCATCAAAGAGAAGTCGGTAATGCAGTCGGCTGTACCGGAGCTCATTGCCGGTCTTTGTCCAGACCACGCAGAAGTTGAGCTTTACAATGAAAAGGAGGTGGACATTCCCCTTGATCGTCACTGGGATCTCGTCTTCTTCTCTTACCTACATTCCTACTACGAGCACACTAAGGTTCTCTCCACACTCTTTAGACAAAGGGGAATGACGACAGTTGCGGGAGGACGACACGCTAGTTACTTCGCCGACGACTGCCAACAGTTCTTTGATTCGATTATTATTGGTGATCCGGAGGCGAGTGTCCCGGCGCTGATCCGAGACTTCGATCGCGGAGAGATAAAACCCCGCTACAACATTCGATCTCAAGGAGCAGTTGAGATTAAACCTTACCGGTATGATCTTATTGACTTTCGATCGAACCAAATCCGTCTACCGGCGGTAGAAGCCTCGCGCGGCTGTCCCTTCTCGTGCAACTTCTGTGTCCTTACGGGATGGGAATCCTATCGCTACCGTCCTATCAAGAATGTAATTGATGAGATAGAACTCAAGATGAGGTGGAACAAAAACTACTTTGGCCTTTTCGAGAATTGGTTCATCTTTCTGGATAATAACTTAGGTGGATCGCCGGGTTATCTGCGCGACCTCTGTACGGCTTTGCTCCCTCTCAGAAAAACCTGGGGCTGTGCTCTCACCTTCAATATCTTAAGGGATGAAGGACTCGTCAGACTTATGGCTAAGGCCGGCTGTCGCTATATCTATACGGGACTCGAATCTCTTAATCCCGAGTCTATAAAGGCGATGAACAAAGGTCAGAATCGAATAACCGAGATCGATGCGGTCATTCGCAGATGCTTCTCGAACGGAATCCTTCTGTCGTTTGGCCTTCTGGTCGGCTCCGATGGTGATACAAGTGAATATCTGGAGAAGCTGCCTGTCTACCTCTCAGATCTACGGTACTTCTCGATCACTTTTTTGGGAATCGTTTGCCCGTACCCGGAGACTCCCTTCTATAACACCTTGAAAAGTGAGGAACGGCTCCTGCCAGGAACTGTCAGCAGAGATTATGATGGCTACACTCTGTGTCATCGTCCGAAGTCGTTACATCCAACCGAAGTGGTCGAGCATTTTCAAAAGCTTTGCCTTACGCTGGGAAGCTTACCAAACGTAGCTCGCCATTACTTGACTAAATTTTGGGCAAGCAGAATGCCAAAATACAAGCTTGCCATATTGGGTTCTGGCCGGGAGATACTGAGCGTGCGAACCCCGGTTCGAAATAAGAAGCGGCGGTACATTGCTGGTCTTGATCTCGTGGAGGAATGGGATCACCGTCTGATGGATGAACTACAGATTCCACTTCAGTACCTTAGCTAATTCGTCTTTTGTTTTGGTTAAGGAAGGACTCCGGCCCGCTACTAGCTGAATTCTGGATCCACGAACGAGCTATTCACTTAGATAACCCGGGCGAGAGCATGTCAACTATTCGAATCGGGTTCTTAATGTTTTGGCCCCTGATCCAATTGTCGGCAGAATCAATTAGGGCCCGACCTTCATCGCCACCGATGACCTCGCCGCGCCGCCGTCGTGCAGCAGCAGCATAGAGGGCCATATCGTTGGCTGCGAACTCCGCTTCCGCACGAGAGAACAAAGTTGCAGCATCTAATTCGTTTCCACGAATAGCGGCAATTCCGGCGCGGCTAAACAAGCAAAGCGAGTTAGCGTATGAAGTCCCTTCACGCTCCATTCCTTTTGCCCCTTTCTCGACCTCATGGATGAAATGCTTGAAGCTGTTCTTCTGCGACGGAGAATCATAGCAGTCCACCGCAGCCGCCAGGGCACTACGGGCCAGAAGATATCGCGACTCGATTCGAAAAGTCTGAATTCTCAGAATTAAGGATCGGGAGAGAGATGACCAGCTCCCTGTAATGAAGTTCCATGCATCCATTCCCTTTCTTGAATAAAGAGCTATTTCCCCTCTTCTTATTAAGTCGTAGTAATGCTGGGTATGAAACCCCTGGTGTGACCACGCCTTCATCCCCTGTTGCAACTCTTCCTGCGCTCGATCTAATTCGTCCGCTGCTAACAGCACGAGGTAAGACATTCTTATGCTTAAGTTGGTTTCGGCTAGAAGATCTCCTCTCTCCTTTGCCTCCTTGAGAAGACCGGACAAACGACGGGATATCTGATCCCATTCGCCGAGGTTGACTAAAGACATCAACGAGAAGTGGTGAGCAGTATGTCTTTCCCAAGCGACGCCCTTGCATTGCTCCCGCAGGATTGTTTCCGCCTGCTCAGAAAACTCTACGGCCTTTTTCCACTCTCCCATTAGATAAGACGAGATTCCTCTTGCCAATAAGACTCGTCCGAACGCATCTGGTTGATTGAGTTGTTCGGCAAGCGCGGTAGCTCGTTTTAGTAGCTTCTCAGTGCGCAGTCGGCTATTGCTGCCAGCGATAGCTGTGTATGCTGCTTCAGTGGTCAAGGCTCGGACGACTCGTGAGGGTTCGCCCGCCTTCAGGGCAAGCAGTAGGTGCCGAGCCTGAAACTCTGCACCGCGTATCACATCGACCATGCTCAATCCGACGGCAACTGACCAACAGGTATCGATTCGGGTCACTTCCTGGGCAGAAATCTCGCTTTCATCTCGCTCGTGAAAACTGAGTCCTCGCACGCGAGCAAGTGCGCGCTGACCAAGAAATGATAGTCGAGCCTGGTTCGGCGTTTCAGCTAGCTTCATTCCCATTGAACTCAGGACGGTGCGAAGGACAGCCAGCCCTTGATCAATGTGACCGCTCCGAAGAAACTGCTCAGCGGCACGACGCCGCAGTTCAAGGGCCTCAGCAGCTTTTGCTCCATCGGTCGCGGCGAGATACACACTTGCCGCTTCAGCGCCACGACCTGCATTTGTCAGAGCCTCTCCGAGACGTACTCGCAATGATCGTCCTTTGGTCGCTTCCGGACGAAGATCAAGAGCCAGTTGATAAAGCCGGGCCGCACGATCAAAAGCAAATGCCATGGAGGCCTGCTCGGCAGCCGTAACCGCATAATCGGCGGCCCTGTCATAATCACCCGCTCCTTGATAATGTACCGCTACCGTTTCAGGATCACTTTGTTTAGAGAGTTCGAGAGCCAGGGCCAGGCAATGGTGGTGAGCTTTCAAGGTCTCTGCCGAAAGGTGCGCGTTTACGGTTTCTCGAATACGATCGTGGTACGTTTCAATTTCCTGACCGTGTTGCAGCTCTCGTGTTCGGATTAAGTACACCGAACGCAGCATGATTAAATTGTCTTCTTCATTATCAAGTCGAGCTGCTCGCGTTGCTACGTTGCGATCAACGGGCTTACCCGCCACGGCAACGATCTCTAAGAGACGGCGGGCTGCCTCTGGCAATTGCATATAACGGGCGTGAATAACTTCCTCCAGACTGATCTCAATATTCTTTAGGTCAATACTTTTACCTGTTTCCTTATCTCCGTTTGGTCTGGTTCTGGAGCCCACTTTTATGTAACGGCTCAGCTCATTAATGAATAGCGGGCTGCCTCCAGATTCTTGAGCGATTACCCGGGCATGAGTCTGTGATAAAGAGAACTCTTCATCACTCAACGCCAAAGCCAGATTAAATGCCTCCGATGGATCCAGCTCTCCAATTGGTAGTTCGCGAATACTGGAAGCGACCGTCGCTCGCAATGAAGGCAGGAGCGTTTGTAGCATTGAACTTGTCTGAATCTCGTCACTTCGATAGGTTACAATCAGCAACAGAGCCGGGGAATCAGGTGGGCGTAATATCTCACTCAGGAGGGCGGCGCTATCTCGGTCACCCCATTGAAGGTCATCAATGAAGAGAACCACCCTTTTTCGGTCGCTCAGTCGAGACAATAGTTCTCGTAATGCAGAAAAACCGCGCCGACGCAGTTCTTGCAGGTCAAGCCCATCGAGTGTTCTCAGCCGAGCTCGCACCACCGCCTCGACTTGCCGTAAGACCGGAAACAGACGAGCCAGCGCCAGAACATCACGAGGAATGAGCGATTCGGCATCGAGAAGAGACAGGCTTCCCAGATATCTGCTCAAAGCATCCACCAAACTATCTAGGGCCTTGTACGGAACGGACTCTTGTTCGTAGCAGCGTCCCGACAAAACTACTACTTCAGGATCGTTTCTCTCGATAATCTCGAGAAAATGGCGAACTATCGTACTTTTGCCCATCCCGGAAACGCCGTGGACTAACACAATCACGGGCTCACCTGCTTGCGTGGCTCGGAGCGCCTCACTCAGTTCGCCAAGCTGACGCTCACGTCCTACGAATGGCACTTTGTCGATCGAAGATGCAGATACTGGTATCTGAGCTGTGGTTTCCGGATCAGCTTGTTTCAGGCGCCTGACAAACTCGCTTCCGGTAGGCCGCGACTTAGGGTCAAGACGAAGGAGATCAGAGCAAAGAGTGCTGAGATCTTCAGGAAGGTTGGATACCAGCTCTTGCGGAGGACGAGGTTCGTGGTGTTGTTTAGCTCTCAAGACGTCATGGATGTCTCCGTCAAAGGGAAGACTCCCAGTAAGCACCTTGTAGAGTATTACGCCCACAGAGTACCAGTCGCTGGCTTCCGATACCGGAAGCCGCGCCGCTTGTTCCGGGGACATATAAACAGGAGTACCGGCAAAAAAAGTGGTTTGGAGTGCGTGCGGATTCAGATCAGTAATTAAGCCGAAATCAAGGATCACAACACGACCTTCTGATCTAGTTACTAAGACGTTAGAAGGTTTCAGGTCGCAGTGCAGCTTGCCTGCCGCATGAATAGCACAGATTCCCCTGCCCAATTGTGCAAGTGAAGCTCGCAGGCGATCAAAGTTGATGCTGGAGACAGGAAGAGTCAAACGCAAGGTATCGGAACTGAAGTTGCCTGATTCATCGTAACGAAGTGTCAGTGTTTGCTCCTCCTCTTTGGTTTCATCAGTATCAAAGTCTGGTGCTGTTGATATTTTGGGAAGAGTGATTGGAGCATCTTCTTGCTTGTTTGTATCTTCTCGGACATAAGCCAGGAAATCTATGCCATCCACTAACTCCATGGTAAAGAACCAATCCTCTCCATTCGACATGAGGTTATAGAGTGTTACGAGGTTTGGGTGGATAACGCCTGATAGAGTGCGGAACTCTTGCTTAAAGTAGTAGAGAGCAGTGGGATCTTTCTGCCGCAAAACTTTAAGGGCTACTGTCGTGTCCCTTTCTCGATCGTAGGCCCGGTAAACTGCTCCGAAAGCCCCCGCCCCAAGCCGACTCAGAATAGAGAACCTGTCGGTTCCTGGAAACTCCTCCTGGCTTGAATTGCTCATGCGCTAATTTGACGAATGCTTAAGCTAAAGTCCACGTGAAGATAAACGGGCACGCGCGGTCGCCGTTCAGTTTACCAGCTTTGAGAAAGTCGATCTTGACGGTTCAGCTATAGAACTTGCGAGATCGCCTTCGATACCTGCACCAGCGGTCGCGTACCCTTGACCGTTTACCGCGCCACCACGCCGATGTTCGCGATGGTTGCGCCCTTCGTCATCGACGGCACAGCGCAAACGTAAAGCACGACACCCGCCACCGGAGCGCGGGCCTCAAAGATCACTTTGCCGAGATAGTCCGTGACATAACCGACCTTCATTCCCTGCTCGACGTAAGTCCCGCGCTTGACCAACGGATAGAACATGCCTGTCTGCTCGCTCGCCAGGGTTACGACCTTTTCGATCCATACCGGACGCTCGATTATGGCAGGAGCGCCGGGTAGCATCTTCAGATAGCGCATCACATTCAGGCAGCCGTTTACCAACGCGTTGAGATCGTCGGTTTCAACTGTGCCGGCGTATCCAGCCTCGGCCGTGATAGAGGGTTTGCCGCGCGTGGTGGCGGTGTTTTCCAGATAGCGTGAAGCCTGTGGGTCTTTCGGCCGGTCGGTGGAAATGATGATGTGGTCAAGCCCGAACGCCAAAACCATCTCGCGCGAGATCTGATCCTGCTTTTCGTTGCCTGTCTTAGTCCAGTAACTGTACGGCCTTAAGCTCTCATCGAGATCGCCGCCGTGCAGATCGATCAAATGGTCGCACTGTTCCACGACTTGCTTTGTGATTAGAAACGAAGCGCGGTCGGTCTGGGTGCCGTCCATTTTGCCGGGATACCATCGATTCATGCTCTTGCGATCGACTGGATTGAGGTGCGGCACCTTTTGTTCGAACGACTGAATATTAATTAGCGGCACGATAATCACGGTGCCGGAAATCTCTGCCGGGTTCAGCATACCGATCAACTTCTCAAGCGCGATGATCGACGTGTACTCAGTGCCGTGTGCGCCGGCGACGAGCGCGAGCACCGGCCCCGGCTTCGCGCCGTGAAAGACGGCCACGGGAATGCTCAAGGCGGCGTCACTGCCGGTCGGCACTTCAATCGTGCCGGTAGCTTTCTGGCCACGCGCGGCGGTAGCAGTACCAACGCTAAAGGTCGCTCGATCTTGTGCGGCTGTTAAGCCTGCAAAAACAAATACCAGTAACGCCGTGGCGGTAATAAGTCGCGACATACTTGCTCTCCTCTCTTCAATGCCCACTCGCTTTTTCGGCGCCGATGCCGGTCGACGCGCGCACTAAAAGCTCATCGTACTTTGCTTCAGCCGCTGGTTCCCTTCCCAGCAGAGTGCCCAGGACAGCGCCGACGAATCCCAGCGGGATGCTGACTATTCCCGGATTCTCGAGCGGGAAAATCGGCGGCGACTGAATCAAGTGAGCAGCCGCGGTAGCGCCGGCTGCATCGACTCCCATGATACTCGGGCCGATGATAATCAAAAGAATAGACGCAACCAAACCCGTGCCCAACCCACACACAGCGCCGCGCGTGGTAAAGCGTTTCCAGAACAAAGACAGAACGATCACCGGCAGATTGGCAGAGGCGGCAACCGCAAAGGCCAGCGCCACCAGAAACGCCACGTTAGCATTTGGACCCAGCAGGATAGCGATCGCTATTGCGACTGCGCCAACGACGAAAGCCGTTACGCGCGCTACGCGTACTTCTTCTCCGGGTTTGCGCTCAGTCCCACGATGAATGACGTTCGTGTAAAAGTCATGGGCAAACGAGGTCGAGGCGCTGATTGTTAGTCCCGCAACCACTGCGAGAATAGTGGCAAAAGCAATTGCCGCAATAAACGCGAAAAAGAAATCGCCGCCGAGCGATTGTGCCAGCAAAGGCGCGCTCATATTCGTACCACCGCTCGTGGCGATCTTGTCACGTCCGACAATCGTGGCCGCGCCAAAACCCAGAAACGTCGTCAGGATATAGAACGTGCCAATCAATCCCATGGCCCACACCACGCTGATGCGCGCGGTCTTCGCATCAGGCACGGTGTAAAAGCGCACCAGGATGTGCGGCAGCCCGGCGGTCCCAAAAATCAGCGCCATCCCGAGTGAGATCAGATCCAACGCGCCATATGGAGGCTTGAATCGCAAACCCGGTTGCAGAAAGTCCTTTACGACTTCGACGCCTTTCTCGTGATAAACCACGTGACCAATCGCATTGAAGAAGTTGGCGAAGCTAAAACC
>DASZZL010000120.1:0-15698 GCA_035545035.1 Pyrinomonadaceae bacterium | reverse complement strand
CGCGCGCGCCAAAGCCACAGATCAGCTGCAGGTTCAGACTGTTTAGAGTACCAACTTCAGTTGGGTTCTTTCTAACTTAATATAAAAGCCCGACTGAAGTCGGTACTCCGAAACCCCGCTTATCAAATCACCACATGTTCTGGTGCCCGGTCTGGACTTCGTGGTTTTATTGGGGCAAAGGCGGGAGTTCCGGCTCCTGACTTCGGACAATGAGCAGTAGAGCTATACTCTTAACGCCGGAAGTTTGTTAAGATATGCCGCCTCGTGTTGGGTGGTGCAGGTGCTTAGGAACCGGGCACACTTTCGATCATAGGCCTCGCGGAAACAGAGAACAGGCAAATGGCGATCTACCAGAACAGTGAAAACCAATCCATTGGTACTCCCAGAGAGAGCCTTTTAGTCAGTCTGGCGACTGGCAGCGGCAACTACTGGTTCAGCTTTGTCAGCGATCCGTTGACGGTGGTGTTCTTCCTTTTCTGGGAAGCAGTCGTCCTGCGCAGCAACATCCTGGTTTTGGGCCTGACCTTCGGCGCCGGCCTACTGAGTTTTAGCCTGGCTGAATATGCTTTTCATCGATGGGTCTACCACAAAGGGCGGACCCCGGCGCATGTCGGTCACAAGAAGCATCACGAGTCGCCCGAAGCGTTGATCGCGATGCCGTGGTTCATCGTTACCGCGGTGATGGCGAGCGTGTGGTTTGTCTTCGCCTATTGGTTGCAGTTCCACTTCGTCCTGGGTTTTCTGGCGGGCTTGCTTACCGGCTTCGTTTGTTACGGACTCTTTCATCACGTTCATCATCACTTCCATTTCAAGAATCGACAGTATCGAAAACTGAGGGCCCACCACTTCATTCATCATCAATACCCGGACGCGAACTTCGGAGTCACCAGTCGTCTTTGGGATAATGTTTTTGGTACTACGTATCGGAAAGAACTCAAGAAGACGGCGCCCGCCAACGAAACGCGTTTGATTGCTGAAGAATACAAGCTACGCTGAACCCTCTCCATCTGTGGATATGCTGAGACGAACCTTTGATGTGATGGCCCGCGCTTCCCCACAATTCCGCCGCCTCATGATGAAGAGTTGGTACGAGACGCTCGTAGTGTTGGATCGTGAACGCGATATTATTTTCATGAATTACGGCTATTCCGGCATTGACGAGAGTGCAAATGAAATAGCGCTCAACGGTGGAGAGCAGGTGAACCGTTATTGCATTCAGTTGTATCACCACGTTGCCGCGGCTATTGATCTGAAGGGAAAGGACGTGGTCGAAGTAGGATCCGGTCGGGGCGGCGGCGCATCTTACATCACTCGTTATTTGAGACCGCGATCGATGAGGGGGATCGACTTTTCCAAAAAAGCGATTGAGTTTTGCCGCAACTACTATTCAATCAATGGCCTCTCGTTCTCGCAAGGAGACGCCGAGAATCTTCCCCTGGCCGATAGTAGTGTCGATGTGATTATCAATTTGGAATCCTCGCATTGCTACGGTTCGATGACGCGCTTTCTCGGCGAAGTGTATCGAGTGCTTCGCCCCGACGGGTACTTCCTGTTTTCAGATCATCGAGATCACGACAAAATAAATCTTTTGCATGAACAGCTCAAAGATTCTGGTCTAAGCCTCGTGAAAGAGAATGACATAACCCTGAATGTGGTGAGGGCCCTGGAATTGGATAATGACCGCAAACAAAAGATGATTGCGCAAAAATGCCCCCGGATTTTAAGGCGAGAGGCTGAAGAATTTGCCGCGATGAAGGGCACCAGGGCATATGAAACATTTAGGTCCGGGTATTCGCGATACCTCAGTTTTGTTTTGCACAAGAGCCAGCCAGCGATAACATAGCCACGCTTTCGGTTTGAAGCAGGAAGGCGAAGAGAGTTTAATGCAGCCGGTCGAACTCACGCGCTGATCCCGCGATTGTCGCTACGCTGGATTCATACAAATGCCCCCATCAGCTTCGTTTCCTGTCGCCCCGTTCTTGTCGCCGCGCAAGCGTGTTCTGGTCGTTAACTGCTATTTCGATTATTCCCGCGAACCCATACGTCGCCCGACAAAATTTCCGCAAGCCATGGGTCCAATCTTTCCCGGCCAACGATGGATCACTGCGCACATTGAAAAGGAGAATTGGTGATGAGCAGAGTAATACTCGTAAATCCGGCAAACTCGACGGTCGGCTACAGCGTGATCACTCCGCGTTGGCTCTTTGCAATTGCGGGCGCGACGCCAACAAAACTTGTAGGTGATCCGATCATTGTCGACGTACCCGTCACGCCTTTTAATGCTGAAGATGTAAATCCGGGTGACATTGTCGGCGTCGGAATCCACAGCGGAAATTGCCGGCCGGGCTATCGCATGGTCCGCGAGGCAAAGGAGCGCGGAGCAACGGTTATCGTCGGCGGCATTCACCCTACCATATTCCCCGAAGAGCCTCTGGAAATGGGCGCTGACGCGGTTGTCAAAGGAGGTGGGGATCTGATTTGGAGCAAGATCGTCGAGGACGCTCTGCTCGGCCGATTGCAACGCGTTTATGACGGCGGACGAGTGCCGGGAGAGCTGATGGTGAAACCTCGTTGGGATCTCATGGATCCAAATAAGTACTTGATGGGATCACTCCAGACGGTAGCCGGCTGTCCAGAGAACTGTAGCTTTTGCTCGGTTTGGGTGACCGAGGGCCGGACGCCACGCTTGCACTTGAATGAACAAATCATCGAAGAGGCAAACGAACTTCACGCGATGGGTCTGCGCTACGTGTTCTTTGCTGACGACAACTTTACGCCCGCTACGCTGGGTCGGATCGCAAGAGAACAAAACCCGCAAACTCGAGCCTTGCTCGAAGGCGTCCGAGAACAGCGACTTAAACTATTTGAGGAGTACGATCGGGCCGTTCCTGCCTCGCTCTACGGTTTTACCCAGATGACAGCCGAAGTGATCAGCGACGACGAGTATCTGGACGCCATGTACAACAAGATGCGACTCCGCGGAGCGCTGATCGGAGTGGAGTCGTTCACCGAAGAAGGTTTAAAGACGGCGAACAAGACCTGGAACCCGGTCGGACAACGCATGGTTGAGGCAATTCAAAAGATTCAAAACCATGGCATCTTCGTTATGGCGTCGGTTATTAACGGACTCGAGAGTGATACGCTAGACACCCTTCGGACTATGCGGGAATTCGCAATGGCATCGGGCACAGCATTCGCCCAGTTTCCGCTCTTCAGCGTATATCCTGGCACCAAGGACTACCACGAGATGGTGCGCGATTTGAAAAACCGTGATCGGGTCGACTACGTGCCCAAACACTCAGTCCAAATGATCAATGACAGGTTTTGGCTTGATCATGAGCACAGCGATATCTCAGTCAAGCACCCCACGATAGCGGTTGCCGATTTGGTGAAGGAAGTGCGCGAGAGTTTGTACAGCTTTTATCGTTTGAAATCAGTAATCAAGCGCACGCGGAATGGCCCGCTGGGCACGTTGACCCCCGGCGGCAAGCTGATCTACGCCATGACATGTTTGGTGTTCCGATCGCTTTATCCCAACGGCATCGCCGCCGATAACGTCCGCAAAACCAAGCTGGGGCTGTTTGCCAGGCTTTCTATTCGTGTGCTTATTGCCATGACCAGAAAGACGCACCGCGACTGGTTTGGAATACGGCCGCGTCGCGTAGCGGTCGACGAGTTCGGGACGGAGCCGATCGCCGAATGGTAGTTTTAACCTGCGCGGCACTTGGCAGCCGCGTTCTCATCATTGCCGCACGCGTTGACGCACGCTTAGAACCAACTCGCGTCGCAGGATCTTGCCCGTAGCATTTTTGGGAATCTGATCGACAAACTCTACGCGCCGGATTTTCTTGTGCGGCGCGACGCGCTCGCTCACGAAGTTGATAATGTCGTCCGCCGAAACACTCTCTTTGGCGACGACGAACGCCACGGGAATCTCTCCCGCATCCGCGTCCGGACTCGGAATCACCGCCGCGTCGGCAATCGCCGGATGCGAAAGCAGAACAGCTTCCAACTCAGCGGGTGCAACCTGCCGGCCTTTGTATTTAATCAACTCTTTCAGTCGGTCGACGATGTAGAGAGCGCCGTCTTCGTCGGCGTAACCGATGTCACCGGTGTGCAGCCAGCCTTCGCGGTCGATGATCTCGGCCGTCGCTTCCGGGTGGCCCAGATATCCCTTCATGACCTGCGGTCCGCGCACCCAAATCTCTCCGCTCTCACCCGCCCGAAGCTCGGCATTCGTTTCCACGTCAACGATTTTGCAGAAAGTGTTTGGCAGGCAATAGCCCGTCGATTCCGGTTTCTCGGCTCCCGCATGGCGATAAGTGAGATGCGAAAGCGGGCTTAGTTCCGTCATGCCGTAGCCGTAGCTGATGCGCACGCCGAGTCGCTCGCAGCAGGCTTTGGCTACGTCGACAGACAACGGCGCTGCTCCGGAGAACACCGTCTTCAGATTCGAAAGATCGAAACGGTCAACCAGCGGACTGCGCGACAGTTCCAGCAAGATGGGCGGCACGGCCGGCGCGACGCTGATTTCATAGTCTTGCAGCGTGCGCAGGAATTCTTCCAGATCGAAAAGCGGCAGCGTCACGACCGTGGCGCCGGTGCGCAACGCCATATTCAACACGATGTGGGAGCCGTAGAGGTGATAGCACGGCACCGCGCAGATCGTTCTGTCCTGGCTGCTTAGCACATCCGTGGCTTCCATCAAACAGAGCATCGCCACCATGTTGTAGTGCGTCAGCATCACGCCTTTGGGCCAACCCGTTGTGCCGCTCGAATAAGGAAGGGCGACGACGTCCTGGCGCGGATCGATCTCCACTGGCGGCGCGGCGCCGTACTGATCCAACAGTGTCGAGAAGGAAGTAGCGCCGTCGGCTTCGCCGAGCACAAAAACTTCGCGCACGCTGGAGTCGCGCGCGGCGACGAGGGCTGTTGTCCCAAGCCGGGAATCAGTTAACAGATAGTTCGCGCCGCTGTCTTTCAGTTGGGTAGTGAGTTCGCTCTGGTTGAAGAGCGGAGAGATCATCGTGCACGCGCCACCGAGTTTGGCCACCGCGAGAAAAGCAATCGCGTATTCCGGACAGTTCAGGCAATGAATCGCGCAAACGTCGCCCTTCCGAAACCCGCGCGCCGCCAGGCTCGCGGCCACGCGGTCCACGGCTTTGGTCAACTCGCCGTAAGTCAAAGTTCGTCCCGTGGCGCCGTCAATCAGCGCGGGCTTGGCGGAAAACTGCGGCGCACGCTCAAGAATGAAGGAGGCGAGCGGAACTTCGGGGATTGCGATGTCGGGGTAAGGGCTCTTGAAGATCATTTGGTTTAATCGGGAGCTATTCGAAACTTGGATCATTCTTGTGGGAAACCAAACCCGGGCGCCAGCAAATTTGCAAACGCGGTCGGATTCTTGATCTGCTGCTTGCGCATCCAGTCGTCGGCCTCCTTGACCAATTCGCGACCGCGATCGCCGCTTAGCGTTTCCCCCAGTCGCCGCCGCGCCGCCGCAGCATACAAGGCCATGTCGGCAGCTTCGAAGCCTTTGATCGCTTGAGAAAGCAAGTCAGCCGTTTTCGAATCATCTCCGTGTTGCTTCGCCAGTCCGGCGTGGATCAGGATCGCCACCGGATTCGACCACGGCATGCTTTCATTCGCGATGCGGTTTGCCAGGTCTTCCGCGAATCGCAAGCGTTGCTTTCGCTCGCGTCCGGCGGCGTCGGCCAGAGCCAGGCGCGCCCGCAAATGCATCCATTCGATTCGCAGCCCCTGAATGCGCAGCAGCATGGATTTTTCCAACGGCTTGATTTGCCCTTCAAGGTGTTTCCACGCCACTTCGTAATCGCCGGTGTAGAGTTCGATTTGCGCCAGCGCCACCAGCGAACTGTAATGCTGCAAATGAAAACCTTGTCGCGGCCAGGTAGCGAGCGCCGAAATCACTTCGTCGCGCGCTCGATCCGGTTCATCAGCCGCCAGCCAGATTGGATTCATGCGCGTGCGCAGATCAGTTGCGGCGAAAAGATTTCCCTGTTCCAGCGCCGCCGAAAGCAGTTGCGGCACCCGCCGCGAAACTTCGACCATCTCACCGAGGAACATTAGCGAACTGAGCATGAAGCGACGCGCCATCGTCAACTCCCAGGCCACGCCCGTGCACTGATCGCGCAAGATTTCTGCCGCGCGCTCGCAGAGTTCAGCGGATTCTTTCCAGTGGCCGACAAGGTAAGCGCTCATTCCGCGCGCCCAGACGGCCAGTCCGGTCGCGTGCGGATGCGCGGCGCGTTCAGCCAGCGCTTCAGTGCGTTCCACGAGTTGGCTTACTCGCTTGCGTGTCGGGCCACCTCGGGCGGCCGTTTGTGTCACTTCGAAAGCCATGGCTCGCGCGACTCGATAAACCTCGCCGGCGCGGAGCGCGAGCAACAAGTGCCGACTTTGGAAGTCAGCGCCGCGAATCAGATCGACGATGCCTAAACCCGCGGCGACGGACCAGCAGATGTCGATGCGAAACAGATCGGCTTCGGGAATGCTGCCGGCCTCGCGTTCGGTGAATTCAAGCCCGCGCAGACGAATCCACAAGCGCCGAAGAATCAGCGACAGCAGCGCCCGCTTGGGGCCTTTTGCTAATTTGAATCCGGCGGTCTCGAGCACAACGCGAAAAACTTCCAGCCCTTCTTCGATGTGACCGCCCGTCAACAACTGAGCGCCGGTGCGCTGCTGTAATTCGAGTGATCGCCGCGAAGTAGTCGCTTTCGCGGCATCGAGAAACTCCCTGGCAGCTTCGGCCGGACGACCAGCGTTAGCGAGCGCATCGCCGAGTCTGATCTTCAAATCGACCACGTTCGGCGCGTCAGGCATCAACTCGATAACGTGGCGATAGAACAAAGCGGCGCGATCGAAAGCCAGCGCGCTCGACGCCTTACGCGCTGCTGCTTCGGCATGGACTGCCGCACGATCCCGTTCGCCGGCTGCCAGGTAATCTTCATAAAGAGCTTCAGGATCGTCCAGTCCGCGCGCTTCGATCGCCTGGGCCAGGCGACGATGAATCTGACGGCGCTCGTCCTCCGCAAGCAGCGCGGCCAGCGTTTCGCCGATGCGTTCGTGATAGAGTTCAACTCCATATCCCGTGCCGCCGCTGCGCACAAGCTGCGCGGTTCGCAGCGCATTGAGCAGTTGCGGATCCTGGATTGGCGACCCGGTGGCGCTGATCGCGACGTCTTCGTTAACTGGCCGACCGGCCACCGCGAGAGTGTTGAGAAACTCCCTCGACCCCGCGGGCAACTGTTTGATGCGCTCTTCCAGCATCGTTCCCAGCGTAATTCCGATGGTCGCGCCCGGCTCGCTCATCATCACGTAATGCGTTAGTTGCTCAAGCAGGAACGGACTTCCGGCCGCCTCGCGCACGATCGCATCGACGGAGAATTCATCCGAAACTCCGGCCGACTCCAGGAGCGCATGGGTTAACTCACGAGCCTCGCCGCCCGGCAAAGGACCGACGAAGAGTTCGCGACAAGTTTCGCCGCCCGCGCGCTGCAAGAACTGTTTTAGAAACGGCGTCGAATCGACGTCTTCGGCGCGGAAGCTTCCGATTAGCAGAAGCGCCGGCGCGTCCGGCGGGCGCAATAGATCTTCGAGCAGGAAAGTGCTGTCGGCGTCGGCCCATTGCAGATCATCAATGTAGATCACCAGCGGCTGACGTTTCGCGATGCGCGCCAGTAGCTCGCGCAACGCGCCGAATGCCTGCCGCCGCAGAGTGAATAAGTCTGCCGTCTCCGGCCGCGCTGCCCGCGCGTTGAAGATCGCGTCAACCTGCAACATCACGGGGAACACACGCGCCAGGGCCAGCGCATCTCTTGGCAGCAGGGCTTCAGCCTTTTTGTGCCGCATCGACGTCAGATGCTTGCTCAGGTTGTCGACGACTCCGTCCAGAGCTTTGTATGGCACCGACTCGCGCTCGTAGCAGCGGCCCTGCAGCGCCATCACGTTCGCTTCTCGTTTGAGTTGATCGATAAAGTTGCGCACCAGCGCGGTCTTGCCCATGCCCGAGCTGCCATGAATATAGACGGAGACAGTTTGGCCTTCGCCAGTGGCGCGAAACGCATCGTGCAATTCGGCAAGCAGGCGCTCGCGTCCGATGAACGTCGCGTCGGCGGCTGATGCCGGCAACGCCCCGGTCTGAATAACGCCGAGCGAACGCAGCACCTCACGGCCGGTCGGTCGCGCTTCGGCGTCGCGCCGCAAGAGTTTCATGCACAGGGTGTTGAGGTCTTGCGGCACTTCAGGGTTGATCTCGACTGGTTGGATGGGATCGCGCGTTTGCTTGCGCATCATGACTTCGAAGAATTTGCCTTTGAAGGGCAGCCCGCCGGTCAGGGCCTGATACAGCATGACGCCCACGCTGTACCAGTCGCTGGCTTTCGAGATCGCCATCTGCGCTCCCTGTTCCGGCGACATGTAATCGGGCGTTCCCGCCAGCAGCGTCTCGTGCAGTTCCGGCTCAACGTCCTCGACCAATCCAAAGTCGAGAATGACGACGCGGCCATCGCCGTCCACGAGAACGTTCGAAGGTTTGATATCGCGATGCAGTTTGCCCATCTCGTGCAAGCGATTGACGCCTTCAGCGAGTTGTCGCAGGGCCGAACGCAGTCGCGCTTCATCGAGCTTGTAACGTGAAAGCGTGAACTGCGATGCTGCTTCGAGAGGCGACATTTCGCCGGACTCAGGCGAGATGTGCGAACTGTCGAACTCCTCGGTTTCCGCTTCCGAGTTGATTTCTCTGGCCAATCGCGAGGCCAGCACAGGCGGAGTTTCATTCAACGAATTGTCTGAATCCCTGGGAGTTTCCGGCCGCACGTATTGAATGAAGGTCACGCCCTTTACCAGTTCCATCGTAAAGAACCAGTGCTTGCCATCGGACATCAATTCGTAGAGTGAGACGAGATTGGGATGCGAAACGTCGGCCAGCGTGCGAAACTCACGTTTGAAGCGATAGATGTGCGCGGCCTCGGCGCGCGTGAGCGTCTTGAGCGCGACGATTTTGTCCATGCGACGATCGTGCGCTTCATGCACCACGCCCATGCCGCCCGCGCCCAGACGCCGGCGCAAGGTAAAGCGTTCGGTGCCGAAAAATTCTGTGACGGGCTCAGCCATCGTAGGAACATCCCGGGGACAGAAACTGACGGGTTAACAACCGAGATGATGTTGACAGACGCGTCATTGTGCCTTACATGATCTGCGCAATCAATAACCAAAACAAGGAGAACCTATGGACTGGCGCGTGTTGCTGACAACTTTCGGAGTAATCTTCCTGGCTGAGATGGGCGACAAGACACAGATTGCCGCGATGACGATGGCCGCGGAAAACAAGCGGCCGTGGGAAGTTTTCATTGCGGCTTCGCTGGCGCTGACTTTGGTTTCCGCGATTGGCGTCGTAGTCGGAAGCATGTTAAGTCATTACCTGCCGCTTGAATGGATCAAGCGCGGCGCGGGCGTTGCTTTCATCATCATTGGCGCGCTTATTTTGATCGGAAAGTTCTGATAATCTCCCTTCTCCCTCTGGGAGAAGGGCCGGGGAAGAGGGGCGTAGCTGGGCAGCTCCATACTCAAGCCCTCTCCCCAACCCTCTCCCAAAAGGAGAGGGAGCCAGGTGAATGGAGAGACACCAACCTTAGCTTTGGAGAAACTCAATGCCGCAAACTCCGCACACTGAGCGACACTTCACTGCGGGCGACACTGTACGCGACATCGTTATCGGGATGTCCGACGGTTTGACCGTCCCTTTCGCGCTCGCGGCAGGATTGACGGGCCTCGCAACTGCAACTACCGGAATCATCGTGACGGCGGGCCTGGCCGAGATTGCTGCCGGCTCGATCGCGATGGGCCTGGGCGGTTATCTCGCGGCGAAGAGCGACGCAGAACATTACGCCAAAGAGCGCGAGCGCGAGAAGCTTGAAGTGATCGAGATTCCCGAGGAAGAGAAACGCGAGGTGGCGAAGGTTTTTCAATCGTACGGCTTGAGCGAGGATGAAAGCGCGCCCATCGTCGAGGCTCTGACGAAGCACCCGAAGAAATGGGTTGACTTTATGATGCGATTCGAACTGGGTCTGGAGAAACCGGATCCGAAACGTGCCCTCGTCAGCGCTTTGACGATTGCGGCTTCGTATATGGCCGGCGGCTTGATTCCGCTCGCTCCCTACATCGCCAGCACCTTCATCAAGCAGGCCAACATCACGATTGCGCTGTTCTACTCCGTAGGGTTGACGCTGCTTGCGCTGCTCGTGTTCGGATTTATCAAAGGCCACTACACCGGCACGCGCCCCCTGCGCAGCGCCTTGCAAACCGCGCTGATCGGCAGCCTCGCCGCCGGGGCCGCTTTTCTGATCGCGCGCGCGATTTCGTGAGGATCTCCCTCAATGCATTTTGAGATTGTCGGAAAAATAACGGTGATCGAAACCATAGCGGTCGGACCGGGCATTAGGATTTTAGGTGTCTTGCGAAAACGATATGGCAGGGGTCGATGGAGAAAGCCGCAAAGGAGTTGCCACTGTGCGCCTTTCTGATGGTAGGATACGACTTGCTGAAGTGCACTGGTTCGAAGCGCATGGAATAGGCAAGAGGAAAATGCGAATCAAACGATATCTGGATTAAGAAAATGGCCAAGAAGAATAATCAGGAACCCAAGTTTGCTGTCTGTATTAGCTCAGACGATCCAGACTTGTTAACTCCGCGCAGGATTTACCAGGTGCCTGCCTGATGAGAGGTTTGGCCGTTTCTGATGGCCCACAATACCGAAGCTGGGGGGAAATGCTTATGAGCCAGACGTTGGAAGCCGTGATTGATAGAGAAGGTAAGGTTCAGTTACTGGAATCAATTCGCCTGGCGGAAGCACGTCGCGCACTCGTGACAATCCTTGACGACTCACCTACCGAAGAATCAACTCTCGAACTCGGGTATCAGCAAATGGCTTTGGATGAGGAAAGCGAAGCGGAGGCATTGGAATGGTCTGAAGCGACGATTGGAGACGTAGCTGATGAACCGCGGTGAGGTTTGGTGGATTCGTTTCGATCCCTCAGTCGGAGGAGAGATTCAAAAAACCAGACCAGCCGTCATCCTCAGTAATGACCGCTCGAACAAGTATCTGAACCGCGTCCAGGTGGTTCCACTAACAAGCAAAGTCGATCGACTATACCCGAGCCAGGTTTTCGTGACGCTCGGAGGTAAGAAAGCCAGGGCTCTGGCTGACCAACTGACCACTGTTAGCAAGCTGCGCTTCGGCAATATGATCGGCAAGTTATCCGACTCAGATCTACTGGCCGTCGAGTCGGCCGTGAAGAGACAACTCGATCTCTGAAACCCGTAAATGAAACTGGGGTCGGCAGGAAGACCCGTATCACCGAGAGAAGGCCGCGAAGAAAAGAAAAGCTGCGTGATGTCTAAAATGAGCGACCATGCACAGCGCGATTGGAATCATCAAAAGCTGTTGAGCGTTTTTACTGGTCTGCTCGTTCTCGTTGGACTCATGTACGGCGTTACTACAATTTTCCAGTGGCGGAGCATGAACCAACAAGCTCGCCTCATGGCTCAGCAACTAGATGCCATGAAGGCAGAGATCGAGAATACCAGACTGAATCGCTCCGCTGACCTCATACTGAAGTTTGACGAACGACTCGACAAACCGCCATATCCAAAACTCCGATCCATAATTGAAAGCGGCAAGCCGATCCTCAAGATACACGGCGGAAAATTTAGCACGGACGATCTGGAAGGTTATCTGGGAATATTTGACAGCTTGAACGATCTTTACGTGAAGAACATGGTAAGCAAAGACCTTTTTTACAACGAGTATTCCTACGACATAGAGAGAGCTTATGATCACCCGGAGATTCAGTCATTCTTGAAGGAAATCAGAAAAGCCGAAGCTGACTATTACATTGGCTTTGATAGTCTAGCTAAGGAGATGAAAGCGGCCACGGCAGCGGGTATTTATGCCCCAACCAAATCGCATTGAAATCTTGGCGTGGGCAGTCGAGTATTATTACCCTAGTTTGCCCCATGAAACTTCACGTCGGCACCAGCGGCTACAGTTACAAAGAGTGGAAGGGCAACTTTTATCCCGAAGACCTGCCCGCGAAAGAAATGCTTTCGTATTACTCGCGCCGTCTGCCGGCGGTCGAAATCAACAATACGTTCTATCGCCTGCCGCAACCGAGCATGATGGAGAATTGGAAGGCGCAAGTGCCGGCGCGGTTTCGCTTCTCGATCAAAGCCACGCAGCGCATTACACACATCAAGCGCCTGAACAACGCCGCAGATGAAACAAAGTACCTTCTAGAGACTGCGTCGCTGCTTGATCAGCGACTCGGTGTCGTTCTGTTTCAGCTTCCGCCAAATTTCAAGAAGGACGTCGAGCGGCTGAAAGCTTTTCTGGATCTGCTGAAGCCAGACCTACGCACCGCGTTCGAGTTTCGCCACGAGTCATGGTTCGACGATGAGACTTTCGCTTTGTTGCGTGACCGTGATTGCGCGCTGGTAGTATCGGACACTGACGAAAAGCCGCTCAGCGAAATCATCAGCACCGCGCGTTGGGGATACTTGCGTTTGCGTCGCACAGCGTACGACAAAAACGATCTCGTTGAATGGATGAAGCGCGTGAAGAATCAGAAATGGAAAGACGCCTTCGTCTTTTTCAAGCATGAAGACGAAGGCACGGGACCAAAGCTGGCCGCGCAGTTCCTAGAGCTGGCGAAGCGATAACCAGCGTTCCACAACCAGCGAACAACTCTATGAACTCATGGACTGAATACGACCCGCAGTTTGTCCGCCAGCGCTACAACCGTCTGGCTTCGATCTATGTTTTCTTTGAATGGCTCTTCTGGATCCCGCGCGGCATCAGACCGCGTGCTGTAAAGCAGCTTAATCTGAAACCCGGAGATCGCGTTCTGGAAGTGGGCTGCGGCACTGGACGCAATCTGCCGTTTCTCGCGCGGGCGGTGGGACCGGATGGCCATGTCTATGGAATCGATATCTCAGACGGGATGCTTGTCAAAGCCAGCGAAGCCTGTGACAAGAATGGCTGGACGAACGTGACGCTGATTCGTTCCGATGCCGTCGAATATGAATTACCCGAACTAGTCGATGGTGCGATTTTCAGTTTGTCTTACTGCACGATGCGCCATCGAAAACAGGCGCTGCGGCATGCGTGGGCACAATTGAAATCGGGCGGCCGGTTGGTAATGCTGGACGCCAAAGCCCTCTCCGGTTGGTTAGGGCGACTGCTTTACCCGTTAGCTTTGTGGACACTCAAGCTAACGGTCCTCGGAAGTCCGGACATCGACGAACTGAAAGATCTTGAAGCGTTGACTGGTCAGGTCGAAGTGGAAGAGTTGCAGTTCGGAACTTACTTCATCGCTCGCGTTACGAAGCCTGCGCAGTAGCGCAATTCAGGATTAGATGCCGCACGAAAACTGACAGCGCGCTTTATCGAGATTTCAAAAACCACTTCATAGCCACAAAAAGGCACAAAAAGCACAAGAGGGAAAAACCGCGGACGGCCCTCCCTCTTTGCTTTCATTTCTTGCGCTTCTTGTGCCTTTTTGTGGCTGGCTCGTAGCTTACTTGATCTTAATTCCCGCCGAAGCGCGAATGTTGTCCTGCCGCTTGCCGTTGAAGAACGTCGGCACGTAGTCGAGTTGTATGACGCGCACGTCGAGGTGCTCACCAGCATGCACGTCCAGACCTCCACCGAGGGCCATGGCAAACGCGGTGTCGCTGTTAACTTGCGGAATCAGTGCGTTGTCAAACCTGGCGCGCATGTGCGAGATGCCGAACAGTCCATGCACGAACGGCGTCACTCCTGAAGCGCGCCAGTTATAGCGCGGGCCGGCCAACAGGTCGTAGCGCTGCACCCGAGCATTAAATGTTCGCCCCGAGCGCTGATCGAAATAGCCGGTCGTGTCGTAAGTCCCGCTGAAGCTGGTCACGATTCCAATGTGGCGCGTCACGTTCTGGTTGAACTCGGCTTCGAAGCCGTTGTAGCTCGTTCGCTCTGATCGGAAATCAACCCGCGCGCCATTGCATGACACGGTGCCGTTCTTGTCGAAGCGGTCGGCGTTGTTGTTCGCTCGCTCGTTCGCGTAGCCGACGTAAAATTCGTAGTGCGAGTAATCGCGATCTTGCCCAAACGCCGCCGGCGCGTAAATCAGCGCGATTAAGAGCAAGAGAAAGATTCTGGCCATCGAGGAAGCCTCCCTGCCTGAAGATTCTGTTTTGGAATGGACAGCTAGATTAATAATACTATTCCGCCGAGATTCCCGAACTTTGCGCGCCATTGTTCCTTTATTTTGTTATTCGCGCAAGTGCGCACGAAACACCCTGACTGAAAGAAACCCAAATTTCTTGCGACTCGCAAGCATGAGCATACTGGGCTCGCTGCTGTCTTTTTCGGCGATCGCTCAAACTTCCACCGACGCTGCCAAAGAAGCCCAGAGACTGACGCGCGTCGCGCAAGTTGCCCAACAAGAAGGCCGCTATGACGACGCGATCAAAGCGTACCAGACGATTACTGTAGTCGCTGCCAGAGAGCCCCGGATTGCCGCGGCCGCGCATCTGAACGCCGGCAACATCTACATGGCGCGCGGCAATTACGAAGAGGCCGCCGGCGCTTTCCAACGCTCGATCAAACTCGATTGGAACTCTGCCGAAGCTCAGAACAATCTGGGTGAGGCGCTGGGCGAGCTAAAGCAATACGCGCGCGCGCTGGAAGCTTTTCAGCAGGCCGTCGGACTCGACGGCGGTTTTCTGAAAGCGCGATACAACATGGGCGTGACTTACGATCGCCTCGGCCAGTTCAAGTACTCCTTTGTTTATCGAATTCTGATTCGCGATCATCCCGATTTCGCGCTCGCTTATGACGGCCTGGCCGTGTCGCTTTCGAAATCCGGCCGCGCGCGCGAAGCGATTCCGCTTCATCAGAAAGCGATCAGCCTCGAGCCGAAAGACGCTTCGTTTTACTATAACTTCGCAGTCAGCTATTTGATTCTCGGCGAGTTTAAGAAAGCTCAGGAGCAGCAGCAAAGACTCCACGACCTCGATCCGGCGATGGCCGAGCACCTGGCGACAGTGATCGCAAAGCATCAGCGATAGTCCGAAACTTTTGGAGTGCGGCGGCAAGCTGCCGCAGCGCGACGCCGCTATGGATTGCTGGTTTTAAGTTCCGAGATGTGAGTGGATCCAAAGCGCCGTCGTCGCTTTGCTCTGCCGGCGCACTCCAAGACCTAACTCAGAAATTTCCCTGACACTCTTCGTGCGAGCAATCACAGTCGAGTTCGATCGTGTCGCCGGTTCCTTCGCAGGACGCGCTACAGTACTTGCCGTCCGGCTGCGGCGGACACGTGCACGGCGGATTCTTGCATTTTTGTTCGTCAGCCATAATTCCCTCCCCGGAAATAAACTCTTACGCGAAACTCGCAGAGCTTAACATAGTCGGCGCAAATATGAGTATCAAGCGCGCCAGAAAGCGTTGGCCCTGCGCTTGCGAAGCATTGCGTCTACCCGATAACATTACGCGCGCCGTAAATCAGAACAAACAGGAGTGAAAACTAATGAACGCACAAAAGGCCGCTTTGGGCGCAGAAGTTTCGCCACCCATTGCGATGTTGCAGTTGATATCCGGCTTCTGGATCTCGCGCTGCATCTACATCGCGGCAAAGCTTGGCATT
>DASZZL010000119.1:0-27331 GCA_035545035.1 Pyrinomonadaceae bacterium | reverse complement strand
GATCGGTGCCGGGAATCTGTGCGCCACCGGGGCTAACGCTCTTGAACAGGCTGATGCTTGGCGGCGCCGCCGCATTGATCGTCGTCAGATCGTTGGCTGTATTGTTTAAGGCGTTGTTTTCGCCGCCACCGGAAACCGCGGCTGAGTTTGTAACACTGCCCGGCGCGGTAAGTGAGACGTCAACAGTGAGAGTAATGACGGGATAACTTGCACCCGCAGCAAGTGCATCATTGCGAGTGCAGGTCAGCGTGCCGAGCACACAGATCCAGCCAGTACCGCTGATGGCCGTAGCTGTCAGTCCGGCCGGCAAAGTGTCTGTGACGGTAACCGTCCCACTGGTTGCTGCGAAGCCAGAGTTCGTAGCGGTGATTGAGTAAGTAGCGCCAACTTGACCCTGAGTGAAGTTGCCACTGTGCGACTTCGCGATCGTCAGATCAGGCAGCTGAGTAACAGTGGTCGGATCAGTTGCCGTGTCGTTTGTGGTGATGATCTCGCCGCCACCAGACACAGAAACTGAATTGGTCACACTGGCGGCAGCATTGTTGGCGACGTTCACGGTGAGGGTGATGGCCGGATAGCTGGCCCCGGCAGCGAGCGCATCACTGCGGGTACAAGTCAGCGTGCCGAGCACACAGGTCCAGCCGGTGCCGCTGATGGCTGTCGCCGTCAGCCCGGCTGGCAACGTGTCTGTGACTGTAACTGTGCCACTGGTTGCCGCCGATCCGGAGTTGGTGGCGGTGATTGAGTAAGTGGCGCCGGTTTGTCCTTGAGTGAAGTTGCCGCTGTGCGATTTGGTAATCGTCAAATCAGGCAATTGGTTGATAGTGGTTGGGTCAGTTGCGGTGTCGTTGGTGGTAATGATCTCGCCGCCACCAGAAACGTTGGCGGTATTGGTAACGCTGGCAGCAGCGTTGTTGGCGACGTTCACGGTGAGCGTGATGGCCGGATAACTTGCGCCGGCAGCGAGAGCATTGCTGCGGGTGCAGGTCAGCGTCCCCAGCACACAGGTCCAGTTAGTCCCGCTGATGGCCGTGGCTGTTAATCCTGCTGGCAATGTGTCGGTGACGGTGACGGTGCCACTGCTATTTGCTAAGCCAGAGTTGGTTACGATAATCGAGTAGGTAGCACCGCCCTGTCCCTGAGTGAAGTTGCCAGCGTGAGTCTTCGTGATAGTCAGGTCTGGCAATTGGTTGATGGTAGTTGGGTCAGTGGCGGTGTCGTTGGTGGTAATGATCTCGCCGCCACCAGAAACGTTGGCTGTATTGGTGACGCTGGTGGGAGCGTTGTTGGCGACGTCGACAGTCACGGTGATGGCCGGATAACTGGCGCCGGCAGCAAGAGCATTGCTGCGGGTGCAGGTCAGCGTCGCCAGCACGCAGGTCCAGTTGGTGCCGCTGATGGCCGTGGCTGTTAGTCCTGCTGGTAATGTATCGGTGACAGTGACGGTGCCACTGCTATTTGCCAGCCCGGAGTTGGTAACGGTGATTGAGTAAGTAGCGCCGACTTGCCCCTGAGTGAAGTTGCCGCTGTGCGACTTCGTGATGGTCAGATCTGGCAGCTGATTGATGGTGGTTGGGTCCGTAGCAGTGTCGTTCGCGGTGTTGGTCTCGCCGCCGCCAGAAACATTAGCGGTATTAGTGACGCTGGCAGGAGCATTGTTGGCGACGGTTACGGTGACAGTAATAACAGGATAGCTGGCGCCGGCAAGGAGCGCATTGCTGCGAGTACAGGTCAGAGTGCCAAGGACACAGGCCCAGCCGGTGCCGCTGATGGCCGTGGCTGTCAGCCCTGCCGGCAAAGTGTCGGTGACGGTAACTGTGCCGACGGTAGGCAATGAGCCCGAGTTAGTTGCGGTGATTGAATAGGTGGCACCGACTTGCCCCTGGGTGAAATTGCCGGCGTGCGACTTAGTGACGGTCAGATCTATCAGTTGATTAATAGTCGTTGGATTAGTGGCCGTGTCGTTTGCGGTGTTGGTCTCGCCGCCGCCAGAAACGGTGGCTGTATTAGTGACGCTGGCGGGAGCGTTTATAGCGACGGTGACGGTGAGAGTGATGGCCGGATAACTGGAGCCGCCGCCGAGGGAGGTGCTTCGTGTACAGGTGAGCGTGCCGAGCACGCAGGTCCAGCCGGTGCCGCTGATGGCCGTGGCTGTCAGCCCTGCCGGCAAAGTGTCGGTGACCGTGACCGTGCCACTGGTGTTGTCGGAGCCGGAGTTGCTGACGATGATTGAATAAGTGGCGCCGACTTGCCCCTGGGTGAAATTGCCCGCGTGCGACTTAGTAATGGTCAAGTCCACCAGTTGGTCAATATTCGTTGGGTTAGTGGCCGTGTCGTTTGCAGTGTTGGTCTCGCTGCCGCCTGAGACAGTAGCGGTATTAGTGACGGTGGCGGGAGCATTGTTGGCGACGTCGACAGTCACGGTGATGGCCGAATAACTGGCGCCGGCAGCGAGAGCATTGCTGCGGGTGCAGGTCAGCGTCCCCAGCACACAGGTCCAGCCAGTACCACTGATGGCGGTTGCTGTCAGGCCTGCCGGCAATGTGTCGGTCACCGTAACCGTGCCGCTGGTTGTCGCGAATCCAGAGTTGGTTACGATAATCGAGTAGGTAGCACCGCCCTGTCCCTGAGTGAAGTTGCCAGCGTGAGTCTTCGTGATAGTCAGGTCTGGCATTTGGTTGATGGTGGTTGGATTAGTTGCCGTGTCGTTCGCTGTGTTGGTCTCGCCGCCGCCCGAGACGTTAGCGGTATTAGTGACGCTGGCGGCAGCATTGTTGGCGACATTGACGGTGAGAGTGATGACCGGATAACTGGCGCCCGCAGCAAGAGCATCGCTGCGGGTACAAGTCAGTGTGCCGAGCACACAGGTCCAGCCAGTGCCGCTGATGGCGGTGGCTGTTAATCCGGCTGGCAGAGTGTCGGTTACAGTGACTGTGCCGCTCGTAGCCGCTAAGCCAGAGTTGGTGGCGGTGATGGAGTAGGTAGCACCGACTTGTCCCTGGCTGAAGTTCCCCGCGTGCGACTTAGCGATCGTTAAGTCCTGCAACTGATCGATGGTTGTTGGGTCGGTGGCGGTGTCGTTCGCTGTGTTGGTCTCGCCGCCGCCCGAGACGTTAGCGGTATTAGTGACGCTGGCGGCAGCATTATTGGCGACGGTTACGGTAAGAGTGATGACAGGATAACTTGCGCCGGCAGCGAGCACATCGTTACGGGTACAGGTCAGCGTGCCGAGCACACAGGCCCAGCCAGTGCCGCTGATGGCGGTAGCTGTCAGACCAGCAGGAAGAGTGTCGACAACGGTGACCGTACCGCTCGTGGCAGCGGAACCAGAGTTGGTAGCGGTGATCGAGTAGGTTGCGCCGACTTGTCCCAGCGAGAAGTTGCCACTGTGTGATTTGGTTATTGTCAGGTCCCGTATTGTTACCGCAACGTCCTCTGCCGTACTTGATGCGGGGTTGTAGCTTGACGTGGTGGTGCCTCCCACAGCAGTACGTGTCGGGTCATCATAAGTGGCAGTAGCAGGGTTCTGGTAGGTACCCGCACCGACACTCGAAGCTATTTGCGCAATGAAGGTCAAAGTAACGCTGCCGCCCCCGGGGATGCTGAAGCTGCTCCAGCTTGGAACGGCGGCACCAACCGCTGGATTGGAGGTGGATGGGCGAGTCGCACCACCTGCTAACGTCACCGACACGGTAGAGCTGTATGTGAAGTTCGCGGGAAGCGTGTCGGAGATTATCAGATTACTTGCGGCGCTTCTATTGGCGGCATTTGATACCACGATCGCGTACGTTGCCGTAGTGCCGGCTGGAGAATTGACGACTGTAGGAGTGCTGGTCGTCTTGGTCGTCGTCATCACAGGCACGCACTGTGCGCCGGAGCTCGCGCCCGGAACGTCGCTGAGGGCTATGGCGATGACCGCACCTGTCCCGCCGGCCGTTGCCCCATAGGGATCGCTTACGGTCGTCGTGACACCGTTAGCGCCACCGTTCACATTGGTGCTGGCTGCTGCGGAGACAGCAATAAAGCCTCCACCTCCACCTCCGCCTGGTCCATGTCGTGCTCCCGGAGTACCAGCCGGCGCCTGCGCGGGCCAGGCATCGCCCCCGCGTCCACCGCGTGCGTTGATGGTCAAACTCCCAAGCCCACCGCTGTTGGCCACGACCAATACGCTGCCGCCCGCGCCGCCGCCGCCGCCGCCATCGTTGGCCGCGCTATTTCCATCCGCGCCGTTAGCCGAAATGGTGCCCGAGCCGCTGAAGGTTCCTGAGCGAATCATCACGATGCCGCCGCCCGCATCACCGCTGCTATCTGTGCCCGTAGAATTGTTGCGCGAACCGCCGCCGCCACCGCCACCAAGTACAATTTGATTAGCTGCTCCAGGAAAAACTGCACCGCCATGCCCGCCGACCGCTAGATTCGAATTCCAGCTATTTCCTCCCTGTCCCCCCGCGCCGCCGTTGCCGCCGCCGCCGCCACCCGAGTTCTCATCATTGGCTGTTGGATTACCGTCAGTTCCGCCGCCGCCCGCGTTTCCCGGTGCACCTCGAGCCGTGCTGCCGTTGGGATAACCTTCAACACCGGTATCCGTGACCGTATTGAAGGTCGCATCGTAGACGTAGCGTGGCGTGCCGGCTATGCCCTCACCCTTTCCACCGTGAAAAGCGTTGGTCGAGACGTTGCGGTAATCAGTATTACTTCCGCCGCTTCCGCCGGTAAGTTGGCGCGTTCCACCTCCACGGAAGCCCATGCCGTCGACGCTAACAGTGGCGCTGCCAAGGCTCAAATTGCCTGCTACATCGAAAGCCAGAATGCCACCCGTTGAACCATTCCACGGAGCAGCAGTTAGACCGGACCCGAGGGTCGCGCTGGAATACTGCGGTATGCGCACAACTTGGAAGCGCCGTTGGCCTTGTGCTCCGCTTGCATTCGCATTGTTGTAGCTATTGAGCAGGCCGCCCCCGCCCGCACCTCTTATCGGTACAGTCGCTCCCGCTGGTCCAGTCGCGACCACATACTCGTAGCGACCGGAATTATTGAGACTCGTTGACCCGCTCGCTGGAGCGCCGCCGACGCCATCACCGTACGAATCTGTGTTAGTCGAATTGATCGCTGCATCCTGCATCTGTATGACGAGAAGCAGATCGCCGTTGGCGATTGCTGTGGCAGCGCCGGTAGATGCGCCGATAGGAATCGAGGTCGCTCCGGCGCTGACGTTGCCGGTGCCGGGATAATAGGTATTGATAACTCCCGCGAGCGTGCCCCCTGGTCCATCTTTTCCAGGCGTAGCGCACACCTGCGCTTGCGCTGCGCCTGGTGATAGAAAGATCGCCACCAAGAGCGCTAGCCAGAGACTGCAGCTTGCCAAGCTCTTCAGCATAGACGTTAAGGCTTGTCTCCTTTGCGATCTTGCGGCTGCTGTGTACTCGAATCCAATCCCGCCTTCGAAGTGCCAAACAGATCGAAAAGATTCGAGAGCTTCGAAGAGATCGTAAAGTAGAAGCCGCGATGCGTAGGAAGGATCTGCGCGCCTGCCGGCTCTTTCGCCGCAGTGAAGTTATAACCGACGCCCAGACGCACGTCGGGCAGCACCCAAAAACCGGCTTCGGTCGCGTACACCGAGCGCATCGTGCGCGATGATGGCTGAAACAGCATGCGTGTCTCAACTGCCCAGTCCAGCCGGCGCGTTACCAGATACTGCGCGCGTGCCTGAGTCAGAAACGTCAGCGTCGAAACAAATGGAAGTTGCGGCTGGCCGTTAGCGTTGAAGCGCAGAGCGACGCGGCCGTAGAGTTCCAGGCGCTTCGTCAATTGATCATAGCCGTCGGTTGAGAGCGAATCCGAACGATCGCGCGTGGGCGTGCTTCCATTTACGCCGTTCTGCATCAGTGAACGATGTGTGTAACTAAAAAGCACTCCGACGCGATCCGATTCGATTGGACGAATCGCCAACGCCGCCGTGCCTTCCAACGCGGAGTTCGTTCGGCCGCCAAAGCCACCGCGCGAGAATTGGAAACGCGACAGCGCCGTGATGCCTTCGCGCAAGCGTCCGGCGGCGCCGGCGGCAAACAGTTGGCCCATGCCGCCTCGATCGCGATATTCGTAACGCGCAGACGCGCGAAAGTCTGAATTCGGCTGCCAGCCAAGTCCGACCGTGCCGCTGTTGAAGCTCTGGTTCGGACCAAGCAGATGGAAGCCGCGCTCGAACCCCAGCTCGACTGAGAACTGCTTCGTTATCGGCAGACGATTCTGCAAACCGATCACGGCAAAACTGTCTGTGCCGTTGATGGCGTTTTCGAGTTGATAGCGGCCGGTCATCGAAGTGAATTTGCCGAAACGCGTTTCGATGCCGACGGCAGTTTCGCGGCGCGACGAAGAACCCGCGAAACCGGCAGCAGAAAAATCGCCAATCGGCCTGATGGGCGCCGCGGAAAGTCGCTGGGTGAAGAACAATTTCGTCAGCGAATTCACCTGATAAGTCGCGCCGAGCGTCGTCTGCGTTGGGTAAGTCGGATCCGCGTTGTTCAGGTTCTGCTCGCGCTTGACCGAAAACTGAAGTTTGTCGGTGACTTGCACGTCGGCGCCGGCAGTGACCAGGTTTGAATCGGTCTGCTTGTCGTTGAGGTCGTCAGTAAAGGCGCGATGATCGAAGCCAAGATGAAAGCGAATGTGCTCGTTGAGAATCTGATCCCAGGCGGCCGAGAAAGTCAGCCGGCCGTTATCGACGTTCGTGGTCTGATTACGTTCGCTGGTCACGCCGAAATGAAGCGTGGAGTTCTTGCGCGGCTTCATTTCCAGCGTCACTTCGCCGCGACGCGAGCCGGGCGTGACGGTTGCACCGAAAGGATTGAAGAAACCCGCCGACGCATTCAGATAGCGCGCGCGCACCGTCGCGCCGTAAAAAGGCAGCGGCTGCGCCAGGGTAAGTTGATAAGCGTTGCCGTCGTGCTTCGCGTCATTGCTCGCGCCGAAGAAGTTGCCGCTTCCCAGAATCTCTCCCTGGCTGCCCGCCCACGCAAGTTGCAGCAGGCCGCCGCGCGGCAGAGTCTTTTCCGCGTCGAAGCCGCCGAGTACAAAACTTCCTACGTCTTCCTGCCGTTGCATGGCCGCGGAAAACCCGAGCTTCAAACCGAGGTGTTTGAAATTCTTGCGCGCGCGCGCCGTGTACACCGCCGAACTCATTCCCGTAGAGCGATGTTCGTAAGTTACTACGATCTGGGTGAGATTGAGCCCAATGTCGAACGTCGACAGGTAACGCATGAAGAAAAGCCGGCCCGTCGCCGGGTCGAGATTGTAGTCAACTGAGCGCGCCAGGGTCTCGCGGGAGATGATCACTTCGGGATTGCGTCGATCGCGCACTTCGAGCACGACAGTTTCCGAGCCCGGCAGAATCTCGGCGTTCGAGAGCTGCATGATTCCGAGAGTTCCAGCGGCAAAGACATCGCGGGCGAACGCCGTATCGGGACGCGCGCCGGTGATGGTGACAAAATCACCATTCGAGTTTTCGAGGTGCGCTTTGACGCCGGTCAACTTGCGCGCGTATCCCGCCAGCGGCGCTTCCATGTCCGTCTCAAAATCGCCGAACATCGCGTACGAACGCTTGTGATCGAGACGCGCGTAAACTTTCGAGTTGGACGCGGCGGCTTCAAAGCGCGTCGAGGAATCGCCGAACAACGGATACACGCGGTCAAGCGGATCGAGCTGAAAGAGTCGATCGCGTCCGGCGGTGCGATTGATCGGGCGCTGTGAATCGTACGACAAGGTTAGCACGTTGTTTCCCGGCAGCCGACCGTTGTAGAAAAAGCTCACGCGGCTGCGGAAGTTGCCCTGCTCGCCGCGCAGTCCAACTTCGGGGATGCTCTTGCCAAAGCTCATCTCCGCGAAACCAACCAAAATCGTCGGTCGCATTTCGGAGGTGACGCGCACTTGCCCTTCGGCCTCGAGCTGCCCGGTCTGCGCCCGGAGCTTTGCTTCGCCGGGCGCGCCGGGGCCGACGAGCTTGAGCACGGCCTCGCCGCTTTCAAGCTGCACGACCAACTGTCCGCGAACCTGATTCACTTGTTCGACTGGCTCTGCCATCGCGGTCGCCGGCAACGCAGGTCGCGCTTCTCTGGTCTTTTCATTCACTCGCAGCAATTGTCCCAGCGACGTCTCGATGCCGACCTGGCCATCGAGCGCGGGATTGCCCCACTGGTCGAAAGCCTTCACGCGCACTAGCGTGAAGTCGCTGCCGCCCGATTGAATCTCGGATTTCTCAGAAACGATCTCGAGACGCCGCGCGGGGCCGCGACCCATCACAATCATTTCTTCCGTGTGACCGGCAGATCCGTCCGGACTGATCGGAGTGCAGCGAACTCGGTTTGGCCCGGGCCGCAGGTTAATGCCGATAAACTGAAAACTAGACACCTGATATTTGTGATCCAGACGACTGACGCCGATGTTCTTGTCTGAGACTGCTTCGCCGTTAACCTCCAGCTTGACGGTCCAGTTCAAAGCTACGCGCGCTTCGAGCTGCAATCCCGGCGACATTGAAACTGTATTCGGCGCCGGTGAAATGATGCGCGCATTGCCCGGCGCGACTGCTTCGACAGCTTCGGTCGCCGCCACTTCGTATGTGCCTGGCGCGGCCGGCGCAACGTTCTTCGCCGGTGAACTTGTTTCGGGTGCGTCGTTCTTCAGAGGCTGGCTAACCGGCGCGGCCACAGGCTTCGCCGATCCATCGTCCTTCTCCGCCAGTGGCTTGTTCGTCGCGCCTTCATTTTGTGTGCGCGACTTGTCGGTGGCGACGAGCACGAAGTTTTGACGCAGCAACGCGCCGCCGCCAATCGGCGTGCGCAGCAAACGCGTCCAGCTCTTGCCGGACAGCTTGCCGCTGTCGGCCAACCCATAACCATGCGGCACGCTAACCGGATCGAGCGAAATTACTTGCGGGCCATCGCCGAGCGACGGAAAGTTGTAGAGACCGGCCGAATCAGTGATTACCGATTGTCCGTTGCTCAAATAGAGCCGAACTCCGGGCGCTGGTTTGTCTCCAGCGTCGAACTGTCCGTTGCCATTCGCATCGACGAACACGCGGCCGACGATGATCTGGCGTGTCGAGAAAATGCCGGCGGAAATGAAAACAGCGGCGCGCGCCGGCGCGGTCTCAGCGCGTTCGCCAGAAGGGAAAAGGCCCGCGGCGATTGCCAGATTTTCCTGCGCACCTTCGCGCGCGTTCGCGCCCACGCGGACGCGATAGAGTAAATGCGCGGTTGCGCCATGCGGAATTTCGCTGATGCGAAACAGCAGATCGTCGCCCTGAATCTCGGGTTCGATCGGTTGCTCGGGAGCGGAGCCGATTGTGATCAGGCCAGACCCGGCGGCGTAATGGAATGATGCCGGCAAATGATCTTTGATCGTCACTTCGCTGACGGGCGCCGCCGTGGGATTGTGGACTTCGATCCGATAAGTGATCACGTCGCCGATTTCCGCGCGCGCGCGATCGGCCGTCTTGATGATCTGCAAGCCCGCGGTTTCGAACATCGGAATGTTCATAACCAGCGCCGCCAGATCGTCTATGCGCACGTCTTCGCGCACCAGATTGAATCCGCCAGCCGCGGCCAGCGGCTGATTGTCCAGCGCGTGCACGCTCAGTGTGAAAAGCCCGGCCGTCGTCGGACGGAGACTGATTTGGATCATGCGCGTCAGAAACCCGGGCGCGCTGATCCTCATGAAATAATTCGCAGACGCGTTGGCCGCGCCAATCTCATCGGGTGCGAGCGCGAACGTAAAGTGTCCTTGTCCATCGGTAGCAAACGGATTGTCGTTGTTTGCGTTGGGCGCGAAGCCGGCGTTCGCGGGCAGGTGCAGAAAGTTGCCAGCCTGATCGATAAGAACCTCGACGCGCGCTCCCGGAATCGGCGCGGAGCTGCCGGCGCGACCGGCGAAGACGAGGCCGAACGGATTGATGACTACCGTGGCGACGCTGCTCTTGATCGGCGGCGCGTTATCAGCGGTTATCGTTGCGCTGTTCACCAGCCCGGTTCCCGCCGCAACGGCTCCGGAAAGACGGGCCCTCAGCGTGATGCGATGGACCTCGCTCGGATTCACGCGCGCCAACCGAACCTCGATGATGTTGTTTTGAACTGAGCCTTCGTCGCCGTCGAGCGCATCCGACAAACTGCGATCGTCTAACTGCAGCGAACCCGCGATGAATTCGATCCCCGATGGCAATTCATCCCTCACCACAACGTTGCGCGCAACACTGTCGCCGCTATTGCGGAAAGAAATCGTGTAGGTGAACTGGCTGCCGGGGCTCGTGACCAACTGGCTCAAGCCGTTTACTAACTTGCTGGGCGGAAGATTCGGATTGCCCGGATCGGTGAAGCGCGGCCCCTGACCCACGGCGTTGATGATCGTGCCCGTGTCCTCGCCGCGACCGTTGACCGCGTTGACCGCGTTCGAACGCGCAGTGATGTTGATGGTGATCGTGCTTTGCGCCGCGACGTCGTTCGTGACGATCACGGCCAGCACGCCAATGCAGCCGCCCGGCGCCAACCGTGGCGAGGCGGTTTCATTCAAGTTGATCGGCGTATCGCCTGCGTTAAAAGTTCCGCTGCCGTCGTTATCAAAATAAAGCGCGTTGAGTGTCGCCGGCGCAGTTACTGCGGCGCGCGTCAGCGTAAACGTGTCGGCATTGTTGCCGGTGTTGCAGACGCGAAAGAGCCGCGTGACTTGCTCGCGCGGCGCAACCGTATCCGAAGGGACAGTTTCATCAGGCGCGACCGCGAGCGTGGCGACCGCCAGCACCGTGACTGTGACGGTTGGCGAGACGATCGTGAAGCTTTCGCCGGTGTCGTCCTGGTAACTCCCTTCGGCGCGGTTGGAGATGATCGTGCCGCCGCCAGTTGGATCTTCAAACGCGCGCGCCCACAAATCGGCTGACGTCGCCAGCAAGACAGCCAGCGAAATGGCGGCAATCGCGATTCTTTTTGATGGAGTGCTGAGCATCAGATCGGGGTTGCTAAATGGATCAGAAGCGGCGCCGTCGGTTTTCCACTGCAAACGCAGCTTCCGAAAACCGCCGGGCCGCTTCATTGCCGGTGCGGGGACGCTAAGCGTCGCCTTAATTGATCGAACGTTTGAACGTGAACGCGGCTGATGCCCCGGGAGCAAGCGAGGCGATCGTGTCGGTGTACTTCGTAGCACTCACCGTCACGACTGTGCCGGTTCCCGAATCGCTCGGCGAACCGCTGTTGGCTGTGTACGTTCCCCAGTTGTTCGGCGCGGACAAACCGTCTTCGGTGATGACCAGATTGCTGGCCGTCAACTTGACGCAGTTCGCGTCGCCGTTCGACGTGGAAACGTTGGTGTAAGTTATCGTGTAAGTGATAACTGCACCGGGAACCGGATCGGTGGCAGCACCGACACCGGTCGAGTTGTTGACGCTGAATACCTTGTCCAACCGAACAAAGCCGGTGTAGAGGCGGTCAATCGTCTTGTTTGAGGCTGCTGGGGTGGTATTTGAAGTTACTCGGATAATCGTGTCGTAACCGGTGAGAACGGTGTTGCCGGCCGGCTCGGTAATGCGAACGTTGATGTTCGCCGAAGCGCCGAAAGCAATCGCCAGCGAAACTGATCCGCCGCCGGACACGGTCGTGTAAAGGCCGCCGCCGTTGGTGGAAACTTCCACGGTGAAGCCGGCAGGCACGGTTGGCGCGTCAATCGTGTAAGTGTCGTTGGCGTTGCCCGTGTTCTGAATCGTGTTGATGTACACGATCTGGCCCGACGCGGTTGTCACCCCGCCTGGCGCCACGCCGGCGATACCCGTGTTGACGGCCTTGTTTGTGTAGTCGTCATTATTGTCGGTTGGGCCAACTGCGGCCGGAGCGCCGCTCGGTCCGACCAGGACGGCGCCAACGGCCTGCAGCAAGGTCGGTTGCTTGAAGCCCTGCGTGGCGCTTGGCGGTTGACCCTGTGGAGGCTCGTCGAAGTTTGCGTTGCCGTCACCTTTGTTCGAGACCGCATCGCCCGACTGATCCCCGATCGTTGCAGCGATACTGTTGCTGCCGAAGGTATCAACAATCTCGAAGATCGGGTTGGTGGCATCGCTGGTGGTGATCGTCACCTGCATCGTGATATTCGCGCTGCAAGCGCTAACCGCGAGCGAGCTGCCAACGTTGAAGGCTACACGAGTGGTGTTCGAGAGCGGTACGGGGGCTGTCGAAGACCAGGCGGCCGCAGTTGGCGCAGTCGAAAGCGAGGAAGTGGTATAGAGCGTTCCGGCGGGGAACGACTGTCCTGCCTTCAATGTTGTTCCAACCGGAATCGGCGCGATGATATACACGCCGCTGAAACCTCCCGGCAGGGTGATCGAAGTCACCGGACGAGCACCCGTGTCACAGGTTTGCATGACGTAGCTGATATCGGAACCAAGCGCGACCGGGCCGGCGGGGGCAGTAAGCGTGACCTGCAACTGCGCGTCGTTATCAACGGTGGCGCTGATGTCGCCGCGAGCTTCGCGCAATCCGTTGACCGAAGAACCAGAGACAGTTCGCACTTCATTTGTGGAGGGGGCTGCTACCGGCTGGTTATCGAAAGAAGGACCGCCCGTTGCAGCGTCACCGAGCAGAACCTGCACGGTCTGACCGGCGGTCGCGCCCCCGTTTACGCTCACTTCAACCAAGACGTGGATGGATCCGTTCTGGAGAATATCTGCAGAATTCACCGCCCCCACAGTAATGTCAGTGTCGCCACCGTTGATCGTGCCGCTGTTGTCCAAATCTATCACGGCGCGTGTGATGGTCGCGGAGGCGGTCCCGCCCAAATGGGCGCTCGCGCCGCCGGCCAGAAAATGCACCTTATCGGTGAAGTTTCCGGTGTTCGTCACCGTGAAGTTGAACAGCACGGCAGTTTGTCCGGCTACGACCGTCGGATTGCTGCCGGCATCAGGCGTGATCGCCAGACCGGAAACGTTCGAAACGGTTACCGTCACGGTGTTCGAAACCGTCGCGTAACTGTTCGTGCCGTCCGAATAGCTCGCGCTGGCCTGGTTTGAGATCGTAGTGCCGCCGGGCGTCTGGGCCACGGTGCGCGCGGAAAGCGCGCAGGCGAGCGCCACGGTGACGAGCACGCGAAGAATCGCAACCGTGCTCACAAATGTTTTTCTGTTCTTCATAAGAGTCCTCATCGAATTTGGGTATAAGGTAGGGACAATCGGCGAGTGGACGCGCGCCAATGGCGCGTTCATCCCGCGATCGGAAGGTGTGTTACTTCACCCGCACTTTGTAGGAAGCGGACAACTTGCCGCCTTGCGCGAGCGGATCGGCCCACTCATAGCGAATCTCTGTGTACATAGCGACCGGCGCGGGCACGCGCTTGACGGAGCCATCGGCCTGCTTCTCTTCGATCGTGGGTTGGGCCGAATACGACTTGCCGCCATCGATGCTATAGACGGTCTTCGCGCCGTCGGCTTTCGCGCTGTCGGCAACGAACGTTGTGCCGCGCGGAATGTGGCCGACGGTTTTGTATTCGAACGCGGCGGCGTTGCCATCGTTCTCAGACGTGATCGTCCAATCCAGGATCTCGCCCGGATTCACGACCGTCGCTTTCTCAAAGAGCACGGCGCTCGAATCGCGCTCGACCGCGCCCGAGAGTTGGATTTTCACTGCGGGCCGGCCGGCTGCGGCGAGCATGTAATGCTTCTGCGCGAAACCAGCTACGCCGGCGACCAAAAGCGTCAGCGCGGCCACGAACATCAGGCTAGTTCTTTTCTTCGACTTCAACATCGTTTCATCTCCTTAATTGGATCGCCGCAAAGGTGGATTTTGGTTCGCGGAGTTTTTGCAGAACGTTGGGCGGGAGCTTTTCCACGCCTGGTTCTCGGGCATTCCTGATTCGTGAGAGACAAATCAGCCCAGGCTCCTCCTACAAACGCCGTGCCGCAGTGGTCATCTAAACGATCGAATGGAGCCAAGTCACGGAAAACTGGAGTTTTCGCGGAATTAGTCTTAAGGGAGTTGGTTTGAAGTGAAGCGCGCAGAATGACCGAAGCGCGCAGGATGACAGACGTGCTGTCGTTTTGTCAGTCAGACTGACATTTTGTCAGGGTTGAAAGGTCCCGTTCGCAGAGAAGCGGGGCAATAGCCCGACCGTAAGGGAGGCACAGTCATTAAGTCGTAGAAAGTCTTCCCGCTCCGTGCGTGCTGACGCGAGCTGCTCTGGGGACCGAGCATCGGATCAGGCCACTTGCAACTCTCGGACGTGAGTGATGTCACGGCGGCTAACCGGCCGGACCTGGACAGCTTCTAATGTCGCGACTGCAGCCGTGTGCCCATCAATGTGACAAACTCTACCTCGTAAGCTTGCCTGTCCTTGTAGACGTGGGCCACGGTACCGACATCTCCCGCTTCGAGCCTTTCGCTGGGGACTGGCGTGTTCAAAACAACGCGGTCGTGTTCTTTAATCATAACTAGTCCTCGTGTGGGTAAGCCGTTACCAGCCGAGCGATCGATTGTCCGGTATCAACCATCCAAACAGGTCGGACCCGCAGGCGTTTTGCCAACCGGGGTTTCGATTTGGCCATCAACAATATACTTCTTACCGTGTCGAGATTCCATGCTTTGGGACACTTCTGAGATTGTCGCAAGCTGGCGCAACGATTCAGCCAACACTTTCCACGCGTCTGGGGTAAATCCCAGGGCTATGGAGAAGTCCGCCTTTCCACCATTGTCGGGATGTTCCCTGTTAAGCAGATACTCGGTAATCTTCTCGCGATCAACTGATTTCTATAGGAGTCGACGGCGTCAGGCACTCCGGCTGTCAGCTTTCCGTCGCGAGGCCGGCTGACCGCGTGTGAGTTTCGTACTCGCGCAGTTTGCGATAGAGGGTTCGGGAAGAAATGCCGAGAATTGCCGCGGCGCGTTCGCGATTTCCTTCACTCTCGTTGAGCACGCGCAGGATGTGTTCGCGCTCTAGTTCCTCCAGAGTAGGCGATGCGTGTTGGGAGAAAGGGGACGGCGGATGGTTTTTCTCTACTGCGCCCTGCACGCCGACCCCGGACCCCAGCAGTTGATCTGCTTCGATTGTGTCGCTCAAAGAAAGCGCGGCCGCGCGTTCCAGATAATTGCGCAACTCGCGCACGTTTCCCGGCCAGGCGTAGTCTTGCATCCGCTGCCGAGCCGCTGCTGAAAGATTCAGTCCGGGCCGATTGAAACGCTGACGATAGACGCCGAGGAAATACTCGATCAGCTCCGGTGTGTCTTCCGTCCGTTTGCGCAGCGGCGGAACGTGCAGCGCAACAACGTTCAGCCGATAGTAAAGGTCGGCGCGAAAGTGTTTCCGCTCGACTTCGTCGGCCAGGTTACGATTCGTTGCGGCGATTATGCGCACGTCGGCGCTTTGATCGCGCGTCGAACCAACGCGGCGAAAACGTCCCTGTTCGAGAAAGTGCAGAAGCTTGACCTGCATCTGCAGCGGCAGGTCGCCAATTTCATCAAGGAAAAGCGTCGAGCCATCGGCGGCCTCGATCAATCCACGCCGCAGTGCGCTGGCGCCCGTGAACGCTCCACGTTCATGGCCAAAGAACTCAGATTCAAAAAGCGTCTCAGGCAGCGCGCCGCAGTTCACCGTAATGATCGGCGTGCTGTGGCGCGCGCTCTTCGAGTGAATCAATCGCGCCAGTACATCTTTGCCCGTGCCCGACTCGCCGGTAATCAGAATCGTCGAGTCCGTGCGCGCGGCGTTCTCGGCTTGCGCCACGAGCGTCGCCATCAACGGGTTTGCCTTGACGATTGGCAGGACCTCGTCCACCCCACGCGCGACTGAGCGTAGCGACGCGTTCTGCTTGACCAGCCGTCGTTTTTCATCCGCCTTGCGGATGATTGCTTCCATTTCATCCAGCGTCGCCGGCTTCGTCAGATAATCGTAAGCGCCGTGGCGCATCGCCTCGATGCCGGTGGAGAGCGAAGTATCCGCGGTGAGCATGATGACTTCCGGCGGGTCTTCCAGTCGTCGGATTTCACGCAGCGTATCGAGACCGGAGAGGCCGGGCATCATGATGTCAAGCAACACGACGTCATAGTCAGCCTCTCGCAAAATGTCGAGAGCCTGCTGCCCGCTGGTGGCCGGCGCAGCGTCAAAGTCTCCCTTCGCAAGCTGCTCCGTCACCAGCTTGCGCAAGAGATTGTCGTCGTCAACAACCAGGACTCGAATTTTGCGGTTCATGATCGTTGGCTTCTTAGTAATTCATCCTTCATCCTTCATCCTTGCGCTTCCGGCACGCGACGCGGAATCCATAGTCGAAAACGGCTGCCGGCGCCTTCCTTCGACTCGACGGTAAGCGAGCCACCAAGCGATTCGGCCAGCGTCAAAGAGATGGCCAGCCCGAGTCCGTAACCTTTACCCGGACCTTTGGTGCTGAAGAACGGATCGAAAACTTTCGCGACCAAATCCGCCGGAATCCCGTGCCCTGTGTCAGCCACTTCAATGGCCATGCGATCACCATCGCGCGTGGTGGAAACGCTTATTCTGCCGCTTCCCTCACCCAGCGCGTCAATCGCGTTGCTCAGAAGATTATCGAGTATCTGGCGCAACATTGCCGCGTCGGTCGCCACTTCTCCGGTCTCTTCGTCAACGTTAATTTCGAATTGCACAGCAGACGAGTTTGCTCGTTGCATCGCGACCTTGGCGCACTGCGCGGCAATCGCGTTGAGGTCGCACACTACTCTATTGGCCTGTCGCTGGCGAGTCAGATCCAACAGTCCGCGGGTGATCTCTTTGCAGCGCAGCGCCTGGCGCACAATCTCTCCCAGGTAATACGACCATTGATGACTGTCAGCCAGCGCCTGCGTCTCGTCAGTTTGGCGCATGTCGCGCATGGTCGCCTCAGCGCAGGTCGTGATCGCCGCCAACGGATTATTGATCTCGTGCGCGACTCCGGCGGCCAACTCGCCGACGCTCGCCAGGCGTCGCGATCGCGACAATTGCTCCTGCATTTCCAGGAATCGGGTCACATCAGTCCAGGTGACCACGCTTACCGAATCGCCCTCGGGATGTTGGAGCGGAAAGATCGAAACCAGGTAACGGCGTCTGTCTTCAGCTTCCACTTCAAAAACTGAGGATGCGCCGCGGCTTTCAGTCAGATAGTAAGCTGCTGCCCGCTTGCCAAACATGCGCCCGAAAGCTTCGCTGAACGAAAGCCCAATCACCTCGGCGGGTTTCATCTCCAACATTTCGGCGGCGCGCACGTTACAACGAACAATCTGCATCTGGTAGTCATAAACCAAAATACCTTCGCCGATGGCGTCGAAGGTTTGCTCCCAAATCCTCTCGACCGCGCTCACCGTTTCCAACAAACGCGCGTTATCAAGGGCCAGCGCGGCCAGCGCAGCCAGGTCTTGCAGCAGTTCTCTCTCGTCATCGGTGAAATAGTGAGCCGAGCGATAACCGGCCAGAAGCGCGCCGAGTGTTTGACCGCGTGCCTTGAGTGGCGCGAATACCAGATCGCGGATGCCTTCGGCTGTGTGTACGGGAAAATCACTGGCAGGCAGCTCGTCTCGCACTCCGACGCCTTCGAGAATCGATACCGTGTTGGCGGCGAGCGCGCGTCGAGTAATTTCGTTGGTAATCGGCAGTACCAGTGGGTGCTCGTCAATGGCGTGCGCTCGAAGTCCGCTGGCGGCTTTCCACGTGATGGTGTTCTCAGTAAGTGAAAAGCTGACGATACTGGCCACGTCGGCATGCATGATGCGCCTGACTAGTTCGACGATGGTTTGCAGCGTGGATGCGCTCTCGGGTCGGGGCTTAGCGGGGGTTGCTTCAGCAGGTACGGCCATCAGATCCTAATTCGTAGCAATGTCGCTCTAAACCGCGCGGACACTCCGAATCCTTCTACGCGCAAAACGCTGTAGGGTCAAGTCCCAAAGCGCGTAAGCCGGGTCTTTGTGGTAAGTTCAAATCCGCGATGGCCCAGGCTCACGTGAAAATTACAACGCGCGGCGCAAAGCGGATTCGCAACGGTCATCTGTGGGTCTATCGCAGCGATGTGCGCGAACCGAATGATGCAGCGGGCGGACAGATTGTGCGAGTGGCGGACGAGGCGGGGAATTCTGTTGGCCGGGCTTTCTATAGCAATCGATCAGAAATCGCCTTGCGCTTTCTCACGACGGGCGAGGAAACAATCGATCGTGCATGGTGGCAGGGCCGTCTTCGGCAATGCGCCGAACGGCGCGAGTCAATCGCGCGGGAAACGAATGCGTACCGGCTTGTCTACTCCGAAGGCGACCTGCTGCCTTCGCTGATTGTTGACGTTTACGACGACGTCTTTGTCATGCAAACGCTTTCGCAAGGGACAGAGCACTTGAAAAGTACGCTGGCCGAATTATTAGTCGAAGAATTCACGCCGCGGGTGATTGTCGAACGCAACGATGCGCGCGTGCGCGAGTTAGAAGGACTCGAGCGCCGCATTGGAACGCTTTACGGCGAGGCACCCGACGGAATTTCTATCAATCAGCACGGCGTGCACTTCGTAGTGTCGCCAGTCAGCGGCCAAAAGACCGGGGCGTTCCTGGATCAGCGTGAGAATTATCTGGCCGCGCGTCGCGTCGCGCACGGTCGGGCGCTGGATTGTTTCACTTTCAGTGGAGGCTTCGCGCTGCACGTCGCTTCGTCGTGTGAAAGCGTGCTCGGCATCGACATCTCTGCCGACGCGACCGCCGCCGCGCAACGCAATGCGGACAGAAACGGGGCGCGCAACGTCGAGTTTCGCGCCGCCAACGTGTTCGATGCACTACGAGAATTCGAATCCACTGGCGAGCGATTCGACACGATCGTTCTCGATCCGCCGGCGTTCGCGAAGAACCGTGCAAGTCTGTCCTCAGCCGCGCGCGGATATAAAGAGATCAATCTGCGCGCCTTGAAGCTTTTGAATCCCGGCGGCGTGCTCGTGACCTGCACATGTTCGTATCACGTGACGGAAGAAATGTTTCTGGACATCATTGCGGATGCTGCGCTGGACGCGCGCCGGCGCGTGCAGCTTGTCGAGAAGCGCGGACAATCAAGCGACCATCCGGTGCTGCTCGGCGTGCCCGAGACACATTATTTGAAATGCGTGATTGCGCGGACAGTTGAGTGATCAGATTAGCGTGACGTTCAACCGTGAAGCGGTTGTGCAACGGAGCCCAATGTTGGCGCGCAGCGCCTACGTTGGGTCAACGGCAATTAATCGTCTGTCCCGCAACCCTGTCAGGGTTGCCGTGAGTCATATACAAAGAAAGCCCAGGGTAGCCGCTGCAGCGGCAACCCTGGGCTGAGTTATCCAACCGCGTTGCGGTTGCTTAAGGCTGCATCCCCGGATCAGCCTCGACCACAACTTTCGTCGTGTAGTCTTTGCCATTCACCGTAAGCTTTACTGCATACGTTCCGGGCTCGATGACGGGACCAACGTTGAAGAAGCCGCCGAAACCGCCCCCTCCTCCACCACCACCGCCGCCTCCACCGCCACCACCGCCGGGGAATCCGGGCGGCAGGTTAGCGGGACGCGCAGGCGGATCGCCGCGCAGATTCCACTGCAGGCGATTGAGGCCGGCTTCCTTCGTGCCCACGATGTTGCGGATCACTTTCCCGGTGTAATCAGAGATCGTGATTTTCACATCGCCCGAAGGTGCAGATTTCAGGTAGTAACTAATCGCCGTGCCCGGTTGCGGGTTATTGCCGCGAAACAGTTTCGCTCCACCCGAGTAACGACTCAGGCGAATATCCTGCAGCCATTGAGTGCCCGGGCGAACGTCGAACAGAAAAGCGTCCGCGTCCATGACCTTGGTCGTGAGCTGCTGCAAAGCGGTAACGTCATCGAGGATGTATATGCCGCGACCGTGTGTGCCGATGACTAGATCGTTGTCGCGGGGGTGAACCAGAATGTCGTCAACCCGAATTCTCGGCATGCCCGACATGAACTCCTTCCAGTTTTTACCGCCGTCGAGCGAAATGAAGAGTCCGAACTCGGTGCCTGCGTAGAGCAGGTCCTTGTTACGGGGATCTTCGCGAATGATGTTTACGCTGCCAATCGTTGGCAGATTGCCAGCCGCTGATGTCCACGTAGCGCCATAGTCGCGCGTAACAAACACGTATGGCTTCAGATCGTCTGAGCGATGACCGTCAACCGCCAGATAACACGTGCCGGCGTCGTAGTGCGAAGGCTCGACGCGCGAGATGTGATAGGTCTCGCCGACGCCGGGCACGTTCTTGGCCACGTTGGTCCATGTCGCGCCGCCATCGCGACTGACTTGAACATTTCCGTCGTCGGTTCCCACCCACAAAATACCAGGCACGATTGGCGACTCAGCCACGGTCACCACGTAGCCATAGCTCGTGTAGCCATCGTTCTTCGACGCCATCGGATCTTTTCCCGGCACGCCCATGATCGACAGCGTATTGCGATCGATGTGCTTCGTCAGATCGATTGTCGAGGTCCACGTGTCGCCGCGGTCCAGTGATTTGAAAAGCCGGTTCGCGCCCGCGTAAAGCAAGCGAGGATTATGCGGCGAAATTACCAGCGGCGTGTTCCAGTAGAAGCGGTATTGATCATTGTCCGCCGGTGCGGGGACGACGTTTGAAGTGGCAAAGTTTCCGCCGCCGCCACCAAAACCACCGGCCGCGATGATGGCTGCAATTGCAGCTTGCGGATCAGCGGCCGCAGCATTTGCCGCCGGCGCGTCGCCTCCGCGGCCTGCTCCGCCGCCAGCTCCGCCTCCCTGACCGCGTCCGCCGCCGCCGCGGCGCGGCGCAACGCGCGGACGGATGCTTTGCGAGCGTCCGGTGCGTAGATCAATTCGGCTCATCGCGCCGTTCTGAGATTCAGAGTAAAGAGTGTTCGGGTCAGTCGGATCGGCTTGAGCATAGAATCCATCGCCGCCGCCGGTTCTGAACCAGTCGGCGTTGGTAATGCCCGCGGGACTTCGCGTTTGGCTCGGCCCGCCCCACGATCCGTTATCCTGAAGCCCGCCGTAAACATAGTAGGGCTTGCGCATGTCAGCGGCCACGGCGTAAAACTGCGCCGCGGGAATTGTGTTGATGAATTCCCAGTTTGCTCCCTGATCATAAGTCACATCCAGTCCGCCGTCGTTTCCGATCAGAATGTGATTGCCATTCTTCGGATCGATCCAGATCGCATGATGATCGCTGTGCGCAATGCCGGGTTGCAGCGAGGTAAACTTCTTGCCGCCGTCAGTTGACTTGCTGAAGTTCAGTCCACCAACGAAAACATTTTCAGAGTTGCTGGGGTCAACGCGTATCTGGCTGTAGTACATCGGGCGATTGTTCTCGTTGCTGACGATGTGCCACGTTTTGCCCTTGTCGTCTGAGCGCCAGACGCCGGGCTTTTTTGGATCGAGCGGAGTCGGAGTTGGCGAAGCCGCTGGACTTGCGGCCGGTGAAGCAGACGGCGAAGGGCTCGGGGTAGCTCCCGGTTGTCCGCCGCCAGCCACCGGTTCGTCACCACCCGTACCCACGCTGGCGCCGACTTCCATCTGCGCATAAACCACATTTGGATTCGAACGCGAAACATCGATGCCGATGCGGCCAAGCAATCCTTCCGGCAATCCGTTTCCCTGAAGCTTTGTCCACGTCTTCCCCGCATCAGTGGTCTTCCAGATTCCCGAGCCGGGCCCGCCGCCATTGAATCCCCATGAGGTCCGACGACGCTGATATGAAGCCGCGTACAAAGTCTTGCTGTCCGACGGATCCATCACGATGTCGGTAAAGCCGGTGTCCTCATCGATGAACTTAACGTTGTTCCACGTCTTGCCGCCGTCGGTTGTTTTGTACACGCCGCGCTCTTTGTTCGGGCCAAACAGATGGCCGAGCACCGCAACGTAAACCGTGTTGGGGTCTTTCGGATCGATAACGATGCGCGCGATGCTCTGCGAATTCTCGAGACCCATCTTCGCAAAGGTCTTCCCGGCATCGGTTGACTTGTAAATGCCGTCACCAAAGCTCGAGCTCTGGCGATTATTCGCCTCGCCGGTCCCTACCCAGACAATGTCCGGATTCCACGGCGCAATCGCGATATCGCCGATTGATCCTCGTGAGTACGTGTCAAAAATCGGCTGAAAAGTGGTGCCATTGTTCATGGTTTTCCAGACGCCGCCGGTAGCAAAACCCACATAATAAATGTAGGGATTGCTGTCGACGCCGGCGATGTCGTCGATGCGTCCGCCCATGCTCGCGGGGCCAATGCCACGAAACACAAAGCGCTTGAGCATTGGATCTTCCGACCAATTGATCGGAGTCGGCGTTGGGCTCGGAGAGGGCACGGCTGCCTGCGCCGGCCGCTGCGCCGGTGGAGAGGCCGCGGGTGTTTGCGAAGGGTTCGGATTCTGAGCGTGGGCCGCCAGCGTGCCGACGGCTAACGCGCAAACTCCAACCAACAGCCACTTCAAATCACGGATAGCACGAAACGTTTCTTTCATGGGGAATTCCTTTCAGTCGAGTTGTTGCAAAGAAACCGCGGATGCATGGATTGCACTTATGATGTGAATGCTCCGAAATTACAAAGACGCACGAGCGGCCGAACTAGTTACGACTGCTGTTCGAAAACATGTGGACGATGGCCGAACTTTTAGCTCATTAAGGCGTGTTAGTCAACCAGACCTCGACGAAGACAACTTACGGGGGCGATCCAAGCACGCGCGGTTGTCAATCGTATCTAGCTGCGGTCTCTTCGACCATCTGTCAAACTATTTTTCGCTGACGCGCGCGAATTGCTTGACGAGCCAACCGCAGCGAGATTAGAATGCGCTCGACGTTACAAGCCGGTGCTCGCAACGCTCGCTATCACATGCTGCCGCGAACTCAACGCCAGAAAGAAGTCCTCGATTACATAATTGGTTTTCTCGCGAAGCATGGTTACGAACCTTCATACTCGCAGATTGCGCGAAACTTTGGTGTCAGTTCCAAAGCGACGATCGCAAAACATATCTCGGCGCTCGAGAAGCGCGGCCTGATCAAACGCGAACACGAACCTGGTCGCTTCACACTCGCGGTGAAAGTTGAAGAAGCACCGGCGAACACGATTTGCGAAATCGCTTTGCTTGGTCGCATCGCCGCCGGCGCACCCATCGACGCCGTCCGGGACGTCGAGATGATCTCAGTGCCGCGTTTTCTGCTCGGACGCGTGCGGCCTGAACGAGTGTATGCCCTGCGCGTGAAAGGCGACTCGATGATCGACGAGCACATCTGTGATGGCGACATCGCGCTGATCGAGAATCGCACCGAGGCGCGTGAAGGCGAGATTGTAGTGGCGCTGATTGATCGCGCCCGCGCCACCCTCAAGCGCATGTTTCGTTTCGGAGACGAAGTGGAACTGCGGCCATCGAACGCGCAGTTGGAACCCATTCGCGTGCATGCCTCGCGAGTCGAGATTCAGGGTATCTTTCGCGGCTTGCTGCGACCCAGCGGCTGACCTCGCAGCCGCCAAAAAAGCCAGCAAACTGAGGTTTCGGTGAGCAGCCGTCGCCCGACGGATCAGGATTTTCGTCTGCCCTTCCCGACCAACTTTTCGGTAGCCCGCTGCAGCTCGAACCGGCACTGAGCCGGGCGTTTGTCCTCCCGCAAGCCGATGAAGACGGGATGGCGCAGGTGATCATCGGCAGTCCACTCCGAGAACTTCACTTCCGCAACGAGTTTTGGTTTTAGCCACTGTACGGGCTCGTTGGTTTTCGGCGTATCAACGAACGGGCTCTGCTTAGTCCGGAGCTGCTGCATCAGTTTATGCATGCCGGCCAGCGTCCTTTGGTTGAACCCGCCACCGACGTGCGCGACGTAATGCAACTCGCGATCGCGATAGAGTCCGACGACGAGAGCGCCGAAATGTGAACGCGAACCGCGCGGCGCGGTGTAACCTGCAACGACCACCTCGGAGCGCTCGACGGTTTTGACCTTGAGCCAATCAGAGCTGCGCCTTTGCACGTAATGACTGGCGGCGCGTTTGGCCATCATTCCTTCGAGATGAAACTTTTCAATCTGCGCAAAGAAAGCTTCGCCTTCTCCGACGATGTGTTCAGAGAGTTTCATGAAACTCGCCGGCCGCAGAATTCTTTCCAGCGCTGCTTTTCGCTCCACGACCGAGCACGACATCAGATCGTAACCGTCCACATAAAGCAGATCGAAAACGAAGTAAACGATCTTTGCCTTGCCCAGCAGTGCTTCGATGTCGCTTTTCTTCTTGCGGCCAACCCGCGGCTGCAAGAGTTGAAAGCGCGGCATTCCGTCCCGATCGAGCGCCACGATCTCTCCGTCGAGAATTGCTTCCTTCGCGTCGACCTGCTTGCCCACACCAACCAGCTCGGGATACTGATGCGTCATATCGAGTTGGTTGCGCGAGACAAAACGCGCGCTGCCATTTTGAACAAAGCACATTGCGCGAAAGCCGTCCCACTTCGTTTCAAAGATCCATTCGGGATTCGAAAATGGATCGTCAACCAGCGTCGCCAACATCGGCTGAATGACGCCAGGCATACGCGCGGCGCGCGCGGCCGGGCAGATCAGACGCGAGACTTTGGGCTTGAAACTTCTTCGGGCTTTCTTTCCCGCGGCTGCGCCGGTCTCTTGCCGTTTCCTGGTTTGCATACTTGTCGCTAGACTAAGATTGTTTCGCTACCGATTGCTTCTTCAGTCTAAGAGCGATTCATGATGGTCAGCAAGCGTCCAAAACCCAGGAACGACGGCCAGCTCAAACCAACCAGGCAACAGCTTGTCGAGGCCGCCAGCAAAACCGTCCCCGACGTGATCGCGCCCGGTCTCCGGGTACTTTTTTGCGGGATCAATCCCGGGCTTTACACGGCCGCGGTGGGTCACCATTTCGCACGGCCGGGCAATCGCTTCTGGCCAGCGCTGCATGCTTCGGGATTCACGATGAGATTGCTGTCGCCTTTCGAAGAGCGCGAGCTGTTGGAGCTTGGTCTGGGTATCACGAATGTCGTGTCGCGCGCGACCGCGTCTGCCGCCGAACTAACTCCCGCGGATTTCATCAAAGGCGGACGCCTTCTTCGAAACAAGGTCCGCCGCTTTCAGCCGAGGTTTGTGGCGGTGCTTGGCACGGGCGCGTACCGCTTGGCGTTTGCGCGACCGAAAGCTGTCGTTGGCGAGCAGAACGAAGTAATTCACGGCGCGCGCATTTGGGTCTTGCCAAACCCGAGCGGTCTGAACGCCAACTACCAGTTGCAGGATCTGTCGCGTCTGTTTCGACCGTTGCGGTTGGCTGTTGACTCCTAAACGCTGAGCATAGTTTGTCGCGTTGCGATGATATGCTTAAATGTCGATTGCACCATCAATGATCGAACTCCTTTCGCAACTCAACGAACAACAACGCGAAGCCGTCACTTCGGGCGACGGGCCGCTCCTTATTCTTGCGGGCGCGGGCTCGGGCAAGACGCGAGTGATTGCGTATCGCATTGCGTATTTGATCGCCGAACGCGGCATCTGGCCGCGCAACATTGTCGCCGTCACTTTCACGAACAAAGCCGCCGAGGAGATGCGTAATCGAGTCAGCGGAATTCTCGAAGGGCTCGAGTTGGGCAGCGCGCCCCTGATTTCTACTTTTCACAGCCTTTGCGTGCGGATCTTGCGGCGTGACATCGAGGCGTTGAAAGCCGGCTACACGCGCGCCTTTACGATTTATGACCAGGACGATTCCGTTCGGCTCGTCAAGAACTGCATTCGCGATCTCGGACTTGACGAGCGTCAACTGACGCCGCGCTCGGTGCAGGCTGCGATCAGCTCTGCCAAGAATCGTGGCGACGACGCCGAAGTGTTTTCGGCGCGAGCGCAATACATCGACGAGCGCCGGGCTTCGATCGCGCGCGTATTCCAGCAATACGAAGAACGTCTCCAGCGGAACAATGCGCTCGATTTTGACGACTTGCTAATCAAGACTGTTCGGCTGCTGCGCGATGTTCCGGAAGTGCGCGAGAGATACAACGATCGCTTTCGCTACATTCTGGTGGACGAGTATCAGGACACGAACTCGCTCCAGTTTGGTTTGATTCGCTTGCTGACGGAGCAGCAGCAGAATATCTGCGTCGTCGGCGACCCGGATCAATCAATTTACCGTTGGCGTGGCGCGGACATCACGAACATTCTCAAGTTCGAAGAGCATTTTCCGTCGGCAAAAGTCATCCGCCTCGAAGAGAACTATCGCTCAACGCAGAACATTCTCGATGTCGCCAGTGGCGTTATCAAACACAACATCGAGCGCAAAGAAAAGGCTTTGTGGACGCAGAACCCGAGCGGTGAGCTAATCCGGTATTTCCAGGCGATCGATGCTGAATCTGAAGCGCGATTCGTTGTCGGCAAAATCGAAGGACATCTCGCGGCCGACAGGAACATTCGCGCAGCTGTCTTGTATCGCACCAATTCGCAATCGCGCGTATTTGAAGAAGCAATGCGACGCGCGAGTCTTTCATACAACATCGTCGGAGGCTTTTCGTTTTACGAGCGCATGGAAGTGCGCGACATTATCGCTTACCTCAAACTTGCGCTGAATCCTCACGATTCAATTGCGCTACAACGCGTCATCAACACGCCGCCGCGCGGCATCGGCAAACAGACGCTCGAAGAAATCGAGAATCGGACGCGGGAACTGGGTGTTTCGTATTGGGAAGCGATTTCAGACTTGATTCAGAGCGAGCACCGGCTTTCACTGCGCGCGGTTGCCGCGCTAACGAACTTTCAAAGAATCGTCGGCGGCTTGGCGGCGAAAGCTGCAAGCGTGAACGGCGATCGGGGCGGTAGCCCGACCCCGGGGTCACCAGCCGGCCAGCCCGGCTGGGGTGGGGCAGCGAGGGATGGCTCAGATGAGCAGATCGAGTCGACTGCTCCGGTTTCCGACCTGGTCAAAGCCGCGATTATGGACAGCGGTTACGAACACGCTCTGAAAGCCGAGAACAATGACGAGGCTGAAGCGCGGCTGGAAAACCTGCAAGAGTTGGTTAACGCCGCCGTTGACTATGACGAAGAGGGGCCGCAAGGCGTGCGTGATTTCATCGATCACTCGGCGCTGGTTTCAGACACCGATCAGTACAAAGGCGACGTGTCGGTAACGTTGATGACCGCGCACTCGGCCAAGGGACTCGAGTTTCCGGTAGTCTTCATTGTTGGTCTCGAGGACGGCCTGTTTCCCCATTCGCGATCGCTGGCCGACGCGTCGGACATCGAAGAAGAGCGCCGCCTGTGCTACGTGGCAATGACGCGCGCCGAGAAGTACCTGTACGTCACCCATGCGGTAAAACGCCGCGTCTATGGCGAAGAGTTGGCTTCGGAGCCTTCCCAGTTCCTCAACGAAATGCCTCTGGAGTTGATC
>DASZZL010000118.1:0-2833 GCA_035545035.1 Pyrinomonadaceae bacterium | reverse complement strand
TGTATCGGCGATTGCGCCGCCGGTATGTAAGCTGGTGAGCCAGGAAATTGCGGAATTGCAGCACTCGCAGAAATTCACGAAAGAAGTAGATGCCGCCGAAATGCGTGAGCCCCTTGTGATCACAGGCGAGCCGCAAATTTCGGCTCTGGTGCAAAGTTCGTAAGCGGGCGGTGCGCCTTCGGATTTCTCGAAATTTCAGATCAGGCGGCCAGTACAGCGTTCCAAAGTTCCGGCATTGTGGCTGAGCGGCCACCCAATTTGCCGGTCTTAAACTGATGCTTCTGAATTTTCTGCACAAGCTCGATCCCGCTGATCGTCACGGCCGCGTTGTCGAACCGTTTGAATCCGAGCATCGGTCTGGTCCGCTGCTTGATTCGCCGATGGTCTTGCTCAATCATATTGTTGAGATACTTGCTCGACCGCACTCGGACACGCCTCGGCAACCGGCCTTCCGACTTCAGTTCCTGCACCGCACGGTGTGATGCGGCGTAGGCATCGAGCGTGATCACCCGTGGCGTACCAACACTCTTCATCGCTTTTTGGAAGAAGTGTTTCGCAGCGTTCACATCCCGCCTCTCGCTGAGATAGAAATCAACCGTTCGCCCGACTTTATCCACCGCCCGGTACAGATAGGTCCACCGGCCCTTCACCCTTATATACGTCTCGTCACATCGCCACGAACCGCCAACCGGCCGCGCATAACGGCTCCAGCGTTTCTCGAACTCCGGCGCGTAGTGCTGCACCCAACGCAGAATCGTCGTGTGCACGAGGACAACTCCGCGCTCGGCCATCATTTCCACGAGGTCACGTGTGCTTAGCTTGTACCGCAGGTACCATCGAACGCACAAGACGATGATCTCTTGATCGAACTGCCGACCCTTGAACAGAGCCTCAACGCTTCCCGCCGGTGCCATGACCGCGATTATCCAACACTCGGCAACTTTGCACCAGCGCCCTTTGGAGTAAGCGCGCACGGGTCGTGAAGTGAAGGTCGCGGGCGTTCGCAACGGCAGTCACTAGCGAGGTCTTCGACCTCAAACCGACGAGGTATTCGCACGGGTGCATGACGTAAAATTACCGACATGGCGAACATCCCTGAATTGTTGGAAGGACACGTCACGCTGGAAGTGGAGTGCCTGGATCGGCTATATCTGAATGGCTATATCGGGACGCTGGCAACCGGCGGCGGGCTGGTCACGTTCATGCGGGATCAACTCGGCAAGCCGATTCCGTCGCCGGTCGTGTTGGGCCAAGTCACGCAGAGGTTGGTCAACGACTTGAAAGAGTTCGCCGAGCGGGAACAGATTCCGCTTTTGCAGTTTCAGCATGGCGAACGCAAGGACGACATCGCCAACGAAATGCGGCGGCAGAGAGGCACGCGAGATGGCGTAGTATTCATCGGCGTGGCGCAGGAAAAGGCCAAAACGTACAACGGGCGGAAGGTGGAAGGCCGCTTCGAGTTCAATCGCGACAAGACGGCCTACGTGAACCATTACTACTTTTATATCGACGACGAAGACTTTGGGCCGCTGTTTGTGAAGGTGTGCAGTTATGCGCCGTGGGGCATCAAATTATGCCTGAACGGTCATGAATGGGCCAAACGGCAACTGAACAAGGAAGGTATCGGCTACGAGGCTCTGGATAACGGGTTCTTTTCGTGCGCCGATCCGAAAAGACTACCGGAGATTTGCGACAGCCTGGGGCCGGATCAGATCGACCGTTTGTTCCGCAAATGGCTGGAGCGCATTCCCCTGCCGCTGAGAACCGGGGATCGGCAGGCCGGCTACGATTGGGATCTGTCGATCTGGCAGATGGAAGTAAGCCTGACGCAGATCTTCGACCGGCCGCTGCGGGGCAGAGAATTCTTCGAGGAATTGATTCGGGACAATCTCGACCTGGGACGCCCGGATGGCGTGCAACTAATCTTCGACCGGGTCGTGACGAAGAAAACTCCCGGCCAGTTCCGGACCCGAGTCATTCAGGACGGCGTGCATCCCAGCCTGCATATCGATTACAAGAGCTTCGGGTTGAAGCAATATTTTAAGGAGGGCAAGGGATGCCGCACCGAGGGAACCTTTCGCGAACCGAGGGATTTCGGGATCAATAAAGGTTTATCCAATCTTCCCTATTTGCAGAAACTGGGGCGACAGATCAACCGGCGCTTACTGGAAGTCGAACGGGTAAGCCAGAACAGCGGCTTATCCGGCGACAGCATCGAACGCGTGGTGCAGCCGACCGTCACCGAAGACGGCAAGAAAGCGCCCGGGTTGAAGTTCGGGCAACCGCGAGTCATGGCTTTGCTATTGGCGCTGACGATGTTCCAGCACCTGATTGACGGGTTTCGCAATCGGAATCTGCGGGAACAAGTGGCCGATCTGCTCGGAGTGAAGATCGAACACTATACGGCACGTCAGATGACCTACGATCTGCGGCGGCTCGTTCGAAAAGGGATGGTGTTCCGGCCGCCGGGAACCAACCGGTACATCGTCACGCCCTACGGCTGGAAAGTGGCGCGGTTGTTTTCGCGCTTGGAATCGCGTGTGTTCCGGCCCGCGATGGCCGCGTATACCAGCACGGATGCCGTACTCCCGTTCCCGTTGCGCCAGGCGCTGGACAAAGTCGATGCACAACTCGACGAACTGATCTATCAGGCTTTTCCAACGCTCAAGGCCGCCTGAGCATTCTTGACACTTTTGTACAGATCCTGCTTAGATCAGACGACTAGAACCGCCTTCATCTCAACGGAGGTCTTCTGGTTGAACAAGAAATATAACGATTGCTCTGGGTATGTGCCCGTATCATCGTAAGCCGCAATCAGGCGATCACCCGTCTT
>DASZZL010000117.1:0-5602 GCA_035545035.1 Pyrinomonadaceae bacterium | reverse complement strand
TCCCATCGCCCGCGCAAACAGCACTCCCAGATGACCTAATCCACCAAGCCCAATCACCGCCACTTTATCGCCAGGCTCGAAACCAGCATGGCGCAGTCCGCTGAATACAGTCAAACCCGCGCACATCAGCGGTGCAGCGTCCGCAAAGTCGAGCGCGTCGGGAAGCGGCGCGACATAAGCGGCAGGCGCAATCATGAATTCCTGATAGCCGCCGTCCTTTGTTATGCCGGTAAATTCCATTCGTGAGCAAAGGAACTCATCACTATTGAAACATTGCTTGCAGTAACCGCAGGATGAAAACAAGGCTGACAGCCCAACTCGCGCACCCTGCTTCAGTTCATTGACGCCTTCGCCGACTTCCTCGACCACGCCAGCTATCTCGTGTCCAGGCACAATAGGATAACGGGCAAACGGGAAGAGACCCTGCTGTAGCATCAGATCACCGTGGCACACCCCACAGGCGTGAACGCGGATGAGCACCTCACTGCGTCCTGGTGACGGACAACCGCGCTCCTCGATATGCACGTCGCTATTTGGTTTTTTGATAACGGCTGCTTTCATGATGTCTCCTATGATGAGTTGTCTACTCCGAGGATTAAGTTTCAGTCCTCGGCGAGGACAAAGTTTGGGAAGTCTGCGAACACCCAGTTGTATTTGAGAGTTCGATAGATGATTCCCAGGAATTTGCCGGCCGTGGCGATGATCGCTTTGGCCGCGCCCTTTTTTGAGCGGCGGCGCAGAAGGCAATCTATCGCGGCCTTGCTGCGGTGCAAGTAAGAGTAGGAGAAGACAAACTCTTGCGTCAAACTCTTCAGATCGAGTAGCAGGTCTTGGATCGTTTGATACCGCTGGTCTCTATTCTTGCGCAGCGCCTTCGAGACAATCCGCTCGAGTTCAGCCGGTACTTCTCTTGAATAACGCGCCAGCGGCTGAGGCTCTTTTTCGCTCAGAATCGAAGCGAGTACTTCGCTGGATGTTGATCCTTCGAATGGTAAGCGGCCAGCCACCATCTCATACAGCACGATGCCCAGACTGAAAATATCTGTCCGCACGTCTATCGGCATCCCGCGCGCCTGCTCCGGTGACATGTAGATAGCCGTGCCCATCACCATGCCCGCGTCTGTCTTAAACTTCGTCGCCGCTTCGGTATCGATATTCGTTGATTCATGCGCCGTGAGTTTTGCCAAACCGAAATCGAGCACCTTAACGATGCCGTCGCGCCGGAGCATGATGTTTTCGGGCTTGATGTCGCGATGGACGATGCCGGCCGCGTGAGCCGCCGCGAGCGCACTGGCGATCTGCGCGGCGACATCGAGCACTTCACCGAGCTTTATCGGCACGCCCTTCATGCGCTGGCGCAGTGTCTCGCCATCGATGAACTCGGCGGCGATGAAATTCACCGAGTCGATCTGTTCGATTTCATAAATCGTGATGATGTTGGGATGGTTGAGTGCTGAAGCAGCCTTCGCTTCCTGCACAAAGCGGCGCATCCGATCCTGATTTGACGAAACATCGGCTGGCAGAATCTTCAGCGCGACTCTGCGATCAAGTTTCGTGTCGCGCGCCAGATACACTTCACCCATCCCGCCCGCGCCAATCTTGGAGCGGATTTCGTAGCGACCGAGATATGTGCCTGCGGCAATCGTCATGCGGTCAGCGGAAATCCCGGATTAGGATCACGTCGCTCGTCTGCGTGCCGCGCGAGAGCGCAAGTTGTTTGCCATCACGCGAGAAGTCGAACCAGAAGATCTGGTCGGTCTTGAAGTCGGTTAGCTGTTTCGGCGCCCCGCCATCGAGAGGCAGCGACCAGATGTTGGAGACGCCGTTCGTCGTGTCTATGAAGGTCAGCGCGCGCCCGTCCGGTGTCCAGCGCAGGCCGGGAGCGCCGCTGAAGCTAGGCCGCGGAAGGTCGAGGACCTTGACGGGGTCGCCGCCCGCGAAGGGGATGATGGCGACCTTGGCGGGCGCGTTCGGCTGATCCACGCGGTAGAAGCAGGCGATCAGGCTACCGTCTGGCGAGACGGTCGGATTTGCTGTCCATTTATCGGTCAACCGCACGGGCTCACCGCCGTCAATCGAGACCTTCCAGACCCTGAATGAGCCGGAGCGCGCAGACTGGAAAACTACCCAGCGACCGTCGGGAGAAGATTGCGGAAATACATCTTCCGGCCCTTCGGTCAGTTGTTTGAGATTGCCGCCATCCGGATCCATGCGCCAGATGCTCCTTGTGGATTGCGATCGTGTTGACGCGAAGACAATGTAGCGCCCGTCGGGCGTGGCCCATGGGTAGTAGTTAAAGCGCGCGTGAGCCGTCAATTGCTTTTGATTCTTTCCGTCCTGCTCTATGCTCCAGATGTCACCAAAGCCGCTCCCTCGTGAGGTGTAAACTATTTTACCGCCGGGCATCCACGACAGACCCGCCTGCCCATCAGACCTGCCCGAAGAGATCTGCTTCGCGCGGCCCGCGTCTCCTTGCGGCGCAACCCAGAGGTTCATTTCGCCCTCGGTCTGGACTGTGACCAGCGCGCTCGAATCGGCGGTCAGGCTCAGCCGGTTATAGTTATTCAGGTCGTTGGTGATCTTACGCACCTCGCCACCTGGGTAAGAGATATGCCAAAGCTGAAATGAAAACGTGCCCTGATCGGGCGCAATTACGACCAGGCCGCTTCCGTCCGTGAGCCAGGCGACCTGCCCGGAGCTTCCCGGCGGCCACTTCTCGGAAGTGATCGATCTTTCCGCTCCGCTCTCGACCTGCACTTCAACCACAATATTTCCCGCCACGGCCTCATTGTGAGGTCCAACTGTAACCGACGATGCGAGCCGTTTCCCGTCGGGCGACCACGATGGCCCGCCGCTGGTGTAGAGGCCGTTGGTCACCTTCCGCACGGCGACCTGTCTCTCGCCCGTTCCGTCAGCGTTCGCGACGACCAGCGCGGTCTCTCCGAGGACGCTACCGCGCATAAACGCCAGCCGCGTGCCGTCCGGCGAAAGTGAGACGGGAGAGCTGACGTTCTCGATCACCTTCCGCGACGCACCGCCGAGCACCGGCACCTGGTAGAGAGTGCGCGTCGTGGGGTTATTGGGCTCCCCCTGGACGTAATAGATGTAGTTGCCGTCTTTCGAGAAGGTGATTCCGTAATAGTTCTGTAGGGAGGGCGGCACGATCTGCGTGTCGCTCGTGGTCACCACCTGCCTCAGCCAGAGACTCTGCTGCCCGGCATCACTCTTAACGTGCGCGACGTATTTCCCGTCGGGCGAGATAGCCGCGTCCGATGCCTTGCCCGAAGTCGTCAGCCGCTGAAGCTTTGCCGATTGAAATGAGGGCGCAGGCTTACTCTCTTTCTCCGCCCATTTGTAAATGGCGTAACCGATGCCGGCCAGAAAGAGCGCCAACAGCGCGATAATGGCCGAAGCGACAGTCTTGTGCCGCTTGATTTCGCCAAAGATGTACTCGGCGCTCGACGGATGTGTTGAAGAAGGAATTGGTGAAAGGCTGGTCGGTGTGGCAGAGATGTGAGCAGCATCGGCGCCTTTGGGGCTCGTCAACGCAACATTTGACGCTGGTGGGACTGTGGTATCGATACCGGCGCTCGCCTGCAACTCGCGACGCACTTCTTTTATCTCAATCGCGACGTCTTTAATCGACTGATATCGCTCTTCGGGATCTTTCGCCAGACAGCGACGCACAATCCTCTGCAGATCGTACGGAGTGTCCGGATTTAGAGTGCTGATCGGCGTCGGCTGCTCGCGAATGATCTTGTTGAGCGAATCGATTGCGTCTTTGCCTTCGAATGCTTTGCGTCCCGTTACTGCTTCATAAAGAATGCAGCCGAACGAAAAAATATCTGAGCGATGATCGATCTCCTTTACTCGACCCTGTGCCTGCTCTGGCGACATATATCCGACTGTTCCGAGAACCACTCCAGGCTTTGAGTGCTGTTGCAGGATTGCGGTGGCGACTTCGCTGATGCCCTGAGGGCTGGTTGGTGAAATATGCTGCGGCTCGATTAACTTCGCGAGTCCGAAGTCCAGAATCTTGGCGTGCCCATCGCGCGTCACCATAATGTTGTCTGGTTTTAGATCGCGATGCACAATCCCGGCGGCGTGGGCTTTCGCTAATCCTTCCGCAACATGCTGCAGAAAACGAAGCAGCTTTGGTAAATCAGTTTGTGAATCGTGAATCAGTTGACGAAGAGTAGAGCCATCGACGAACTCCAAAGCGATAAAATGCGCGGCATCGCTCTCACCAACCTCATAAATGTGTGCGATGTTGGGATGATTCAAAGCCGCGGCGGCGGTAGCTTCCTGTTTGAATCGCCGCATGCGGTCCTGATTCGCGGCGACGTCCGCCGGCAGCACTTTGAGCGCAACCTTCCGATGAAGCTCTATATCTTCCGCCAGATACACTTCGCCCATCCCGCCCTCGCCAATCTTAGAGCGGATTTCGTAGCGGCCTAGACGTGTTCCTGAGATCAACTGCATCAATCATTCTCACTGCGGAAATCCGACGCGGCGCAGCAGATCCTGGAAGCGCGGGTCGGTGCGCAAGTTATTCCATTTCGGTTCGACTTTCAGAAAAGTCATTCTCGGGTCTCGTTTCTGAAACCCGCGCTCCAGCCAAGCCAGCGTTTCGTCGCGCGCGCCCAAGCCGTTATAAATCAGCGCGATGTTGTAAGGCGAGACGTAACCCCCGGTTGATAATTTCAATAATTCTTCAAGCACGGCTCGCGCTTCGGCTTGTTTGCCAGACTTCGCCAAGGCGTAACCGAGGAACCCAGTTGGATAGGAACTAACGCCGGAAAGTTCTCTCGCCTTGCGTGCTTCGGCAACGGCTTCGGCAAACATTCCTTTCTCGGTATAAGCGCTTGCAGCAAACTGATGAGCGATATAATAATTCGGGTCCAGCTCGAAAGTTTTCTGCAATCTGGCTAACGCTTCATCGGTTCGTCCGGCGTGAAGCAGAAACTGCCCTTCGAGCGCGTTGATTCTCAAATTTAGCGGGTCGAGTTCTCTGGCGCGTTTTGCTTCGGCTAGTGCTTCGGCGTGACGCCCCGTGTTTGAAAGTAAATGTGCGTCAGCCTGATGAGCGTCCGCGCTGTTCGGATTAAGCTCTAAGGCTCGTTTGCATTGTTTTTCAGCTGCGTTGAAATCCCAGTCGTACCAAAACATGATGAAGCCGAGAGCGGCATGAGCTTCGGCGAGAGTATCATCAATTTCAATGGCCTTTTGCGCCGCCGCTTTCGCTTTCGGCATATATTCGGTTGAAGGCATCTCGCCGACGAGTGTAAGCGAGCGATATGCGTCCGCGAGTCCGACATACGCGAGCGCGTAAGACGGGTCGATTTCAATCGCTTGTTGGAAATATGAAATGCCTTTTTGAGTTTCTGGCGGCGTTAGTTTAAGCGCGTGGTAACGCCCCTTGAGATAAAGCTGATAGGCTTCCGTGTTTGCGGTGTAGTTTTTCGCCAGCTTCTGTTCGTCCGGGCTCGACAATTTCAGTCGCAGCTTACTTGAAACGTCGCGCGCAATTTCGCTGGGCAACGAAACAAGGTTTGTCATTGAGCGATTGTAGTCCCCGCTCCACAAAGCCGTTTCCGTGTTC